>NZ_JAAKEM010000029.1:0-42805 GCF_011039195.1 Dysgonomonas sp. ZJ709 | reverse complement strand
AATTATCAGAACAATATAATTATGCGAAGTCATTATGTAAAGTATTTATATAAAGAAATTGTTATCAATATGTTAAATTACCCAACTTGTTTTACTTTACATAATGATAGGCTTTACATAAAAGATAAATTGCGTTCCTTTGTGTGTATCGTATTTTTTGTAGAATTCGGCTACCATTGCCGCACATTGGGAGGCTTTGTTGTTAGGGTGGTCATGGTATTTTTCGGGATCGATCATCCGCATATCCAGTGACATCTTACGGGCATAGTCGGTAACAATCAGCCCGATGGCTTTTTTTTCTTCGTCGCTCAACGGCGGCCTGCCGATGCACCCGCCATCTTTTGAATTGGAAAAATCAACCAGTTTGGGCAAGAACTCCTGCATTTCGGGTGTAGGAGGTATCGTTTTTAAGGTAATGATATTCTCCGGCCTGTCTACTTTCAATTCGTCGGCAGTCCTGAAATCGGTTATCTCATTGTAGAAATTTCCGAGCTCCGGCACGTTTTTAAAATACCGGAAGCGTTCTTTCTGTTTGATTTCATTGGTAACGGTAAATTCAAAGTCTGTGGTTTTCTTGGCAAAAATAGCTGCCCAGGCATCGAAGGTGCGGATACCCATTTTTTCAAGAGCCCGTGGACGTAAGTATTTAAAGATAAGGTATAATTCAACCAGAGAATTACTGATGGTCGTTCCACTAAGGAAAGTGGCACACAGGTCTTTACCTTTCTTCTCCTGTATGGTGCGTATAGCAAAGAGCAGGTTCAAAGCTCTCTGACTGCCTTCGGGTGTACCCAGGCCTGCCACACGGTCATAGCGGGTGGTAAACTGAAGATTCTTAAAAATATGCGATTCATCGACAAACAGGTGGTCGATACCCATTTGTTTGAAATCCACAACATGATCGTCCTTACGCCTGTCGATCCTGTATTGAACTTCTTGGAGTTTGGCAGTCAGATTTTTTTTGCGTTTTTCGAGTCCTTTTATCTGTGCGCCTGTTGCAGCGTGCCCGCTCTGGCGTTCATATACCTTCAGGTTTTCAGTCACGGAGTCCAGTTCCTGTTGCAATATGCTTCGTTGGATTTCGTAAGATTGCGGTATTTTAATAAACTGGTCGTGGGTAAGGATTATAGCATCCCAGTTGTTGTTCTTGATGTTATTAAAGAGCCGTTTGCGGTTCTCCGGTTCAAAATCTTTTTCGGTAGGAAACAGTATTTTTGCGTTCGGATAGGCTTTCGAGAAGGTATCGGCAATTTCATGGACATTGGATTTAAGACCGATGACCATGGGTTTATTTGCCATCTTCAGGCGTTTCATTTCATAGTCTGTGATGCAGATTGTCAAGGTTTTGCCTGTGCCTACCTCGTGGTCGACGATGCCCCCGTCATTGGATTTGAGCATCCAGGTGGCATCATACTGGGAGTCGTATAACCCGGGAATACCCAATGGCCTTAGTTGTAAGTCCGGGAAGGTCTGAAACTTACCGTCATACAGGGGTTTTACCCGTGAATTAAACTTTTTGTTGTATAAATCCTGTAAATCATTTTTTACTTCAGGTGATTGGCGGGTAAGCCAGTCCATAAAGCCGTTTCGGATTTCATCTATTTTAGAATTGGCAAGCTGGATAGCTTCCGTATCGGGAACCTTGACTTCCTGCCCGTCTATTTTTGCTTTTCTGGTAATACTCGGACAGGTATTGATAAGGGCATAACCGAGCAGGTCAAGCCCGTCGTATTTCATCTTGTCTGTTGTAACCAATGAATACCTTTCCTTGATTTCAATGGTGTGTTCATCATCAGCTTCAACAAAAAAGTTATCCAGATCGGCTACATAATCGATACCTATCTTCGTTCCTAAGAGTTCTCCTGCATACTGGCCAAAATATCCGGCGGGTATCCACCTTTCGCCGAAGTTAAAATCCAGTTCGGCAAAGGGTATCTGTTCGGGGATGGCATCCCGCAGGACTTTCAGTGATTTAAGACAATGCTCCATCTGCTGATCGCCGGGATTTGCCTTGATGTATTCTTCTATATCATCTGCTTTTTCCCGGACATCGCCCGAAACAAAAGAAGTCGAAAATTCATAATTGCTTATCAGCGGGTTATAGAATATCTTGCCTTCCAGATTATCAATGAGTTCTTTTTCACTCATAACACTGACAGAGGCCATATAACCGAGATCGATTGCCCCGAATTTATTAAGCGAAGAAGCAAGGGCTTCGTCCGGTTTTTCAGTCAGTAGATTTTTATCGGTCATAAAGCCCACGGGACGGCTAAAGATATCGGCTAACTGTTTTTGTCCGTTCTGAAAAGATTCCAGGGCTAATACTTCCCTGCCATGCGTATCGAGTAAAATAAAACGCATATTCTCTTTTGCATTCAGGTCTCCGTGCTTTTTAACGAAGGCCTGGTAGCCATCATTCAGGTCTTTTCTAAGTCCCTCGCTTTCTTTTTCGTAGGACGACTCAAAAGCGTAAAGCTGTAGATATGCGTCCCGCAATGGTATATAATCCCTGATACGGGCAATCTGTGATGCCGGCACATCGATAGGGTTGAACGTTACGGTTTTACGATCCTCATCTGGATTGTCCTTATAACTGATATACCCGATCTGTCCCTTATCGGTTATAAGCGTATTTTTTTTATAAAATGACTCCACATCACCTGAGTAGGGACGGGCATCTTTTGTCATAATGACGGTAGACATCGGATCGTCCAGCTCCTCATAGGTCAGAGGTTTGGATTCATCATTAACTGACTGTACCACCCGCCTGCGTTGTTTCTCATCTATCTGTGTGCGTTCTTCTTCGGGTATGCCAAACAGGTCATAGAGGCTGATAAGTGGTTCTTCTTCGACCCGATTACTATTTTGGCTTGTCAGTTCCTCATCAATATTATTTTTCTGGTTCTTATTATACAAGTCCTGATTTAGAAACAGGTTACAGTCTTTTGTCAGCTTGCCTGAAAGGTCAGCGGCTATTGCCGCCATACTACCATCGTGGTAAAACTCCATAGCAGGCTGACCATTATACGGATTCTTGCCGACCTTCGGCTCAGTGTGCACAATATGGCTGAAATCCATAAAGTAATTATTGACTTTGATCCCGTTTGAGAAGCTGCGTGTAGCGATGAATGCCTGCTCCCTTGCATTTAACTCCTGCTTGGATGTATTTTTCTGAAGGACGATCAGATCACTGCCCACGCGTATACCCGAACTGTCTGTAAACAGGTTATTAGGCAGGCGTATGGCTGATACCAGGTTGCAGTTTTCCATCATCAGTCTGCGCACATCTTCATTCCCCGGTGAGTCCATCACTCCCTGCGAAGTAATAAAGGCGATGATTCCTCCCTCACGGGCAGCGTCTATGGCTTTTACAAAAAAATAATTATGGATGGACCTCGAGGCATTGTGCCTGGCTTTATTTTCTTTGCCAAACGCCGGATCGAAGGTGGCATAATCGCCAAAGGGTATATTGGAAGATATGATGTCAAAGTAATTTTCATAGTCGGCAGGCAGTTTCTCAAAGCCGTCATTGATTATTTTCTTATCCGGGTGCAGGGCTTTGAGTACCTTGGCTGTCAGCAGGTCTAGTTCGAAAGATACGGATGTACCGACTCCTTTGTCTGCAAATGCTTCGGTAAACTTCCCTGTACCTGCACTCGGATCAAGGAAGGTATTGATTTTAATACCTGTATGGCTCAATGAATCCGCAATGGCTTTTACGATTTCAGGCGGAGTATAAAAAGCAGACAGGATGGATGAACGCATACTGTCTGTATACTGTTTATATTCTTGCTGAGTGGTACTTACCTGCCGGATAACATGGTAAAGATAGTTTGTCAGTGCAAACAGGTCTTTTTCGGAATCATTCCACTTTTGCCTGTCCTGCTCAGATTCACATGGTTTTAATATACATTTAAGCCCTCCGAATCCGGAGAATCTTTTTAGTAGCTCTCTTTGTGCCGGGGTAGCGGGTTTTCCGCTTCTTTCAATCTCAAATGCGGTTTCAATCGCAGTGATATTGTTCAACAGGTGTGTTTTCTTATTGAATGCCATACGTTTTCAGGTATTGTATGATTGTTTCTTTAACCTCTGCTTCCAGCATGCGCAAAGCAAACTCATCTTCATAGAAATCCGTATCGGCGTACTTTTCCAATATCGGGTCACATATCGGCAGCAGCCTGGCGGACAATGCCCTGCGTTTGTTCGCAGGGATTGTTCTGTCCAGACAAATAATGTCGTTAATCAGGTAATACAGCGAAAATTCCAGCCCGGCATACAGCTCTTCAAGAGCTATCGAATGTGCTGTATGCTGATCTTTTCCTTCATGTACAAGCTTATAGAATATATCCTCCGCTGTCTGTGCCCGCATTTCGACAAGCTGTGAGTTCATGGCGATAAGCGGATGATACTCCCTTAGAAAGCGAAGCAGGGCGGCACGGAAATAGGATAACTCACGTTTTTTTCCTCTTGCCATTTCCTTTGGTTTTAGGGTCCGAGAAATCAAACATCAGGTTATGTGCTTCATCAAATGTCAGTGAAGCCTCGAATAGCTGCCCGTGCCTGTTTTTAAACCCGCTAATACGACCTGTACGACCCTTTTTGAATAACTGGGAAAGTTGCTCGTCGCTAAGCACCACTTCATTTTTCTTCCGGTACAGGATGTGTTTACAAACCGAGTTGTTGCACCTGACGATCTTAGGGTAAAAAACCATCTTTCCTAATTTACACTTCGGGCAGATATATGGAGACTCCAGGTAATTCTCTTTGTTTAGATTGACACTGATAATTTCATCGGTCATTTGTTTGGTATGGATTTTCATACCTTCAAGAAATGTATCATAGTAATCGGGATGGGCTTCGATCCTGTTAATAGCCAGCTCCCAACTACCTGTCATTTCCACATCGGCTATACGCATACTTTTGACCGCTTTATGGATTTCCATGCCTTTATTGGTTGGTATCAGGTTTTTCTTCTCCCGGGTAATGTAGCCTCTTGAAAGCAACACTTCGATTGTAGCGGCACGGGTAGCAGGTGTACCTATTCCCAATCCTTTTAATACCTCACGCGCCTGCTGGTCTTCCAACTCCTTTCCTGCGGTTTCCATCGCCGTGAGCAGGCTCGCATCGGTATACAGGGGTTTGGGTTTTGTCTTTTTCTGTATCATGTTGTGGTTCTGAACCGATACTGTATCTCCTTCCCCAATATCGGGCAGAATTTGATTCTCTTCTTTTTCGTTCTGTTCTTCCGGTTCATCACATACAGACCGCCATCCTTTCTCTACGATAACCGAGCCTTTTGTACGGAATTCAATTCCTCCGCAATCCAAATCAATAACCGTTGTGTCCTTAAGGCAAGGCTTGCTAAAGGCCTCGATAGTCCTGCCGGCAATCAGGTCATAAATATGTTTGTCCGTTTCGTTCAGGTTATCGGGGATAATCCCTGTTATAAGCAGGGCATGGTGATCCGTCACTTTTTCGCCGTTGACACTTTTGTTATTTAACTCGTTATTCGACAGGCTCTCCGCTTGTTTACTATATACAGAATAAGTCCTCAATGCTTCCAGCAAGGCGGGAATGGTTTCAAAGACATCATCCGGAATATAGCGGCTGCCGGTACGCGGATAGGTAATGTATTTTTGCTCGTATAAGCGTTGTGCAACAGAGAGGGTCTTGTCGGCACTGTATCCGTATTTGGTGTTTGCCGCTTTTTGAAGGCTGGCCAGATCGTGCAGCAAAGGAGCCTGTTCAGACACATTTTTTTTCTCCACTTTCACAACTTTTGCATGATCATGTAATTTCAAAAGTTGGTACATATCTTCAGCGTCATGCAAGTCAAAATACTGGGTTGTACCTGTCACATAGAATTGTTTTTCTGATACGATATGTATGAGAAGTTCCCAGAAAGGTTGCGGCTTAAAGTTCGAATGTTCCGAGTATCGCTTACAGATCATAGCCAGTGTAGGTGTCTGGACACGTCCTAAAGAGTTATTATTATCCCCGGTACTAAAACTAAGGGCACGGCTGGCGTTGATGCCGACCATCCAGTCTGCTTTGCTTCGGGCTTCTGCCGCCAGAAAAAGACTGTTATACTCTTTACCGTCTTTCAAATTGTTTAATCCTTCACGGATAGCTGTATCTGTCAAAGAACTGATCCACAGTCGTGAGAAAGGCTTGCTGCATTTAAGGTAGTGGTAAATAAACCTGAATATGAGTTCGCCCTCCCGTCCGGCATCAGTGGCTACAACGATATGCTCGCACTTGTCAAACAGTTTTCCGATTAATTTTAGTTGTTCTAACGCTGTTTCATCCGTTTGGTATCCGGTTTTACTTTTGATTTTACGGGGGATCAGCCTGAAGGGTTCAGGCAGGATAGGCAGGTCTTCACGTGAATATTTTTCCGCCCTGTAATCTTCCGGCATTGCCAGTGACACAAGATGCCCGTAAGCCCAGGTAACGATATAACCGCCGCCTTCCATATGTCCTTTTTTGCTATGTGTAACCCCTAAGACACGGGCGATATCTTTTCCTACCGATGGTTTTTCTGCTAATATGACTATCATGGTTTATTGTTTTTATAGCAAGGGGAGTGTTTTCAAACCTCCCCTTGTGCTACAGTTGGTTAATACTCTTTTATTCTATTTCGAATTCGTCTTTGTTGATACATACAATACTTACGATAGGACTATTCCCCTTTTCGATGAGCTGGAGGGTCGCATCGATATTCAGTTCATTGCCCAAGAGTATGATATCCATATTCAGCGGCTGCGTCATTTCCCCTGCAAGGAAATTATCCATTGCTCCGTTCGCAGTCAGAAACTCAGAACTGATGCCTATAGCATTCATTTCAGCCCAGTCTATATCTTCGGATTTAAACTTTTTCTTATTCATAAATTAGTTGATTTAGAATTGTGATTATTACATTCTTTGTCCCGAAGCCTTCTTGTTTGTTTCGGATTGTTCCGGAGTCCGCGGTATGACAGCCGTCTGTGTCTGATTCCTCTTGGCATCCGGATCGGAGTGAAACGTATTGATCGCCGTATTGCTTCTGTTGGCTTTTACCCACAATGGCATTGGCTTTCCATCGGTACCGACAGCACCTTTTATTTCTACAGCTTTTCCGTCCTGGATTTTTGCCCGCATACCCGATGAGATTTTTACACCGAACAATTCTTTGGGAATATCGAGTTTTGGTTTTTGGTTCTCGTCAAAGCCATCGGGGAAATTACTCATCATTACTTTCCCTGATTCAGGGTGCATCTTGATGAATTTATCTGTTATATTGCCCGAATAATCAGTCATGTCTTTTACAAAAACGACTCCGCCTTTGGCCAGATCTTTACGGTCATCAGCTTCCAGCTTTACGCTGCCGACATATTTGGGAATAATTATCTCTCTGGCTCCTTCCGGAGTATCGGGGTTATAACTGGTAAAAACAGGGCGACGGCCAACCGGATCGAGTTTCACATATGCATCGTACTGCTCACCTGTACCTTTGCGTGTCATATCCTCCATACGGATGACCTTACCTGCTTGCAAATCTTGCTGTTGTTGCTTGCTCAGTTCCACCCCACCAAGTTTATTGTAAATTCCCGGTTCATTGTCAAATTGGAAAGCAACCCTTCTGTCTACGGCATCCGCCTGGATTACAGCATCGAACGGCTTTCCGGCTTTGGAGACAAATCCTTCGATTTTTACTGCTTCTCCGGCTTTTAATGTTTCGATTTCATGCTTTTGAAGTTCTACCCCTGCAATTTTATCGGGCACATAAATATGGGCGGCGGCTAAAGAATGTATCTCATTTGTTTTTCTGTCCAGACTTATAACCGAAGGTGTCATCTGAAAATCATTACCGATCAGATCCACGACCCGGCCCATATTACCGGTAGACAGCAGGTTTTGCTTATCCTGCGCAGTAAAAGCGTGTCCCCTGTAAGGCGTATTGAACTCCGGTTCGAGTTTGACAGGGTGCAGCCTCAGACTGTATGTGCCGTTATCCTGCTTTTGGAGTGATAGCTTGGCATCTCCCTGGAAAGTCATTTTGCCCATGTTGATATTCAGATACATCGTATCCGGACTTTTACGCCCTTGCAACATAGAATCCAGGAATCCTTTCTTTTCTAAAAGTTCTTTGGAGATACCCATTTGTTTGAGGGCATTCCAGTCTACCATACCCGGCATAATGCGATACTTCTTGTCGGTATTCACATCGCCGATAGGCTCTTGCTGATTGGTTTGATTTGTTTTTGCCATTTCCTTTTCTTTTGATTGTTTACTGTTGTTTTGATTTGCGGCGCCACGCAGGTCTTCCGGGTCTATACGGGATTTTTCTGCGTCTTTGGAGAAGAATCCGGAGAAAATTTCTTTCAGGTTTGCCTTTGCTTCCTTAAAGATTTCTGTTGGCAACTTGAATAAATTAAAACGATTAGGGTCTTTGGCTTGTCGTTGAAAGTTTTTCAGTGCCGTTATTACAAGATCGATCACATCAGAGTTGTTTCCTATTTCCAGAAAATCCTTTTGATTCTTCTTTTGGGCAGGAACGGTTTTGAGCTTGCCTTTCTCATCGACGCCACTAACGGCATCAACCGTTTGTTTCTGGTTATCTGCGATGAAGATGTGATTTTTACCCGGAGTTTCTGCCGGTTCGTTTTTGAGGGCTTTTGCCTTGTTTTGTTGATTTGCCATACGCACATTTTTTAAGTGTTAAAAATATTTTGACAAACCAAATATAATAGACTTATGTATTTAATATTCTGTATTTCAGATTAATGACTTCACGTTTCATCAGATTTCATCAGATTTCACTAGGGATAATAAATAGGAGAGGTATAATTGCGATTGATAGGTTAGAGAATTAGAAATATGCAAAATGATTAGTCTTAATTAGCAGTAGGGCTATACTATGTTTACAATTATTTTTAGCGGTGATGTGCTGGTGGGGATAGTTTTCTCTTTTTTTTCTAACCATTTCCTCAAAATTGAGATTTTAAATATTAAACCTACAATTTGATGCGGCTATTCAAAAACAATAGTTTTTATTTGCGTAATTTATTCTCAATTCTTAATAGATTAAATTAACCTTTAACGCACAATTATATAATAATGAAAACTAAAACAATACTAACTGTAATTAGCCTTGCAGCATTTTTATTTACTTCCTGCCAAAAAGATGAGATGGGTGTTGGTGGTACAGATGGCGGTGGAGTATTACCGGATGCGAATATGGAAGTAAGAACAATAGAAACAACTTCTATTGAATCTTTGGAAAATGAAATTACACAAACCGATAGTATTTCGAATAAAGAGTATCTACGACCATAATATATAATAGCGGTTTCAGTTAATATTTACTGAAACCGTTTTTCATCCTTTGCCAAACTCATTCATAATATGAAACCAAACACAAAACTCTTTTTTTATCTATTCATTGGCTTATTACTTTTCTCATGCAACAAGAATAATGAATCGGCAGCCTTATTAAAATTAGCCCAAGATAGTTTTGAGACGAATCCTAATAGAGTACTTTCCCTGCTTGATTCCATCAAGAATCCCGAAAAAATGGATAAAGATGATTACATGGAATATGTTTTATCTTATATAAGAGCGAAATCGGAGGCTCGAAAAGATATATCGGGGGACACACTTATATTTGGAGTACAACGATATTTCGAACAGAAAGGAAATATCGGAAAATTGGCTTTAGCTAATTATTATGTGGGACAGATTTATTATCTCAACGGTATGCAGCCAAAGGCTCTGGAGTTTTTTATGTACTCGGCAGATGAAGCACAAAGAGCGAGTAATGATTTACTTGTTGTAAAGAGCCTGAATAATATAGGCTATATATACTTTGAGAGGGATATGTTGGATAGTGCTATTGTAAATTATCAGAAAGCATTATCTATAAACAATAACATAGAAAAGTCAAATAAGGGTACTCCCCTGACTTCCCAAATGCTTATAACAACGTTAACTAATATAGGTCGTACCTTTGAAGGTGCTAATAAATTAGATAGTGCATACTTATACTTTCAGAAAGGCTTGATTCTTGCAAAAAAACAAAAAAATACGATTGAAGAAAGTCAGCTTTACCTTAATTTAGGTGCAACCTGTTACGGCAAACGAGAGTATGAAAAGGCTATCGAATATTATCAATCAGCCTTGAATATGGATATTACGGGCGAAAGACAGATACAAAAGATAAATTTGTATTTGTTGAATATATACAATGAGATAAAGGACGCTAAGTCAGCCAAACAATACACTGATTTGGTTATGGCGAGCCTACCCAGCGTTACAAACTTACATACAATAAAAGAAATGTATGCTGCCCTCTCTGAGTACTATAAACAAGCAGGGAACTTCGAACAAGCATTAGGGTATAGTAATCTGGAAAAAGTTACTAAAGATCAGATTGAGAAGGAGGCTAATGCTCCCGCACTATTGGAAGCTGATAAAAACTACTATCTTACACAAAAAGAAATAGAGGCTCAGACGTTAAGGGAACAGAGACTTTGGATTATTTTAGGAGTGCTGATTATATTGCTAATTATTCTATTTTTCGTATATCTAAATTATAGAGATACCCAAAAAGGGAAAGAGGAAATAAGGAGATTTACAGAGAAATATGATATTCTCTTAGGTGCGTTACATTCTAAAGAGGCAAGATTTGATTCCGAAGCGGAACTCAAAGCTATTTTAGACGAGATTGAAAAAGAAAAAGAAGAAAAAGAAGAAGGAGAGAAATAAATACTACAATCAATTATTTTTTTAGCACCGCAGGGATTTTTTTTCTGCGGTGCTTCTTTTTACTACTCTTTACGAAGTTTCAAATCGTTTTCATCTTCTTATTGGTGTATGTTTTTGATTCAGTCCTGAGTAGGTCTATCCATTTCGAATACATTTCTTCGGGCATACGGCGATAGCCCGATTTATGTAATTCAATATAAATCGACTCCATTTCTGAATACATATCTTTTATGGTCTGGTCTGCAAAAAGCTGTTCGGGCTTTTTCAGGTTTTTAGCTTTCATCAGGGAATGAATATAAAACTTTTGTGCTTCGGCTTTTGTCAGCAAAGCGTTTATATTTGCGGGATGATATTCTAAGGCGGTATTGCAGCACTGTATTACAAATTCGGGGTTTTCTTTTCCGTATTTGTGCTGATAACCATGTGCCAAGTCTATCAGACAATTGGCTACGGCTTGCTTATTACTAAGGGTGTCCATGTATAGTCCGTTGCGTATGGCATCTATGGTTATATAGCCCGAAGCCATAAGCCAAGCGTCAATGGGAAATGTGGCACTTGTAAGCTCTGTATTATACCATCCAGTTGTTTCGGAGAACAGTTTTATATAAATGTGGTTGGGGGCAAAGGCTAGGTTGCAGGGTACATTCAGTTCTTCCGCAAGTATCTTATATAAATAGGGTAATGAATGGCAGTTGCCTTTTCCTGTTTCCAGAAGATTGCAAATAAACATTTTACTCCAGTCTCTTTGTCCCAGAGGGTCGTCGAAATCGTAGGTATAGGGTGTATGTTCATAAACAAGTGTGGAGTTAACGGGTACTAAAACCGTATCTGTCAAAACCTTAAATATAGCTGCGTATTTTGTTACTGCTCCCGCATCTTTTCCTGTATAGGTAATTAAATTGGAATTGGATATATTCTCTACCAAATTCAGTAATAAACTATATTCTTCATTCAACGCTTCAAGATTTAATGTCCTTCCATAATAAGCTGTTTCCGTGCTAAAAACCGCATCTTTAAAACTCAATGGTATATCATCGTTCAACATGCCATTGATGTAATTATACGCTTGCCCGAAGATACTATCGGGAGGGGTTATTTCCTGACTTTTCAAGATACTGCTACTTGAAAGGAGATACATCAATAAAAGAAATATCTTTATTCTCATATTACTTATTTTGTATGTACAACTTTTCTAATTTGACCCGTTTGTTTGTCAATCTCAATATATGCAACGCCTCCATCCATATCTTCCTCCAGATGTCCTTCTATTATCCAAATATTATCTTTAAGGGTAACTAAAAATGGTCTTTGGCTAAGAACTTCTTTTCCATATATTTTTACTAAAACTATCTCTGCAACACTAACGGCTGTCTCTTTATCTGGGATAAATCCATCTTTGGGACAATAGCCTTTTGTTTCAGTATTAGCAGGTATTGCCTTATCTTCATTTTCTATTTTGACACTATTTTTAATTTCGTTTTCATTATTTCTATTTCCCTCACAAGATATTAGAAACAAAATAATAATTATATGTACTGCAAATATTCTTTTCATAATGTAAGTTTTTATATTATTCTCCATGATATCCTCTATATACTGGGGGTGCTTTTTTCTTAGCTTCTTCATCCGCCTTCTGTTTTGGAATATCCACGGGTTTGACATCATTCTTTCGGTCAGGATCTTTAGGGTCGCTTGGTAAGTCAGTGGAAACAACATTAACTTTTGTTGTGTATGGATCGTATTCTTGTAATGTCCCATTGGGCGTAGCTACGTAACTATTTACTTCTTGATTATAACTATTCCGCTTATCAGTATTAGAAAATTTGTTATTTTCATACTTTTCATCATAATTGCCATGAGAATGTATGATCGCTGCTTTCTCTGTCCCATTAGGAGTTCCTGAACCTCCACTCTTTGTTTTACTAGCTTTTCCTTCAATTGCTTCTGTATAACTATAAACAGTACTTTTACCAGACCCGGTTTTATATATTGTTGATGACATTTCATTTCCTCTTATTATTGAAGCTCCATTATAATATTTCCCCCAATCTTTCGCTGCTTCTCTTTTAGTCTTAAATTTATCACCCGGATCTCTCCCGTCAGGGTCAATAAATCTCATTGGATTATTATAGCAATAAACATAGGGCGACCAATTATAATACCGTTCGGCATGTGGATCAATCGTCAGAAAACGGCTTGTTGTTTCCGCTTTATAGGCAAACATGGTCGTATCTTCTTCCAGAAATTCAACTATCTTTTCCGTGCGGGTATCAATTAGTACTGTACCTATCTGCATCACATCTTCATTGGTAAAGGTTTCTTTGTATTTGCCTTTACTGAGTGTAAGCGGTTCTTTATTGAAACCATGCTTTTTAAAGATGTCCTTCTGTGCATGGATAGCAGAGCCGAAAATAAACAAAATACTTAAAAATAATACTGTCCTTTTCATGTATCGTTCTGTTTAAGTTATCATTCAATCATTCGTAACGCATTTTTGTACCTTATATCGTGTTCCCTTCTTTCTTTTTCTTGGTTTACCGAGTTGAGCCAAGTCTCATACACTTCCTTCGGCATTTCAACATAGCCTATTTCATCCAAACGGTGGTAAAAGGCGTTCCGTTCTTCAAACAGTTTATAGATTTGCGGATATTGCGTTTTTAGTATATCCGGGGGCGGACTTCCGACCTGACTTGCCGTAAATGTCAAACGTATTGAATGATAATTGGATTTCATCGCTAAAGCCGATGTGTTGCCCGGAGCATACGCCAATACAGAATCTACACACTGAATGACAAACGGGTCATATCCGTATTTGTGTACATATCCTGCTGCCAAATCCGACAAACAGTGTGCTATAACTTGCTTTTTTGTCTGAGCTTCCATATATACCTTGTTCTTTATGGCTACTGCGTTAATAAATCCCGAACCGACTATAAAGGCATCTGTTGTCATTCTGCCTTGTGTGAGTTCGAGGTTATGCCAGTTATTTCGCCTGTCTTTGAATTTGATGTAGGAGTGATGGGGCGAGAAGGCGAGGCTTGCTTCTGCTCCGACTTTTTCGCAAAGGATAAGGTAGAGCAATGGCAGGGAATGGCATTGTCCCGTATGGCTGTTGATTAGCTTTGTGACAAACATTTTTGAATAATCTTTTTCTCCCCTGTAATCGTCAAAGTCATATTGCATGGGAAAGGATGTGGAAGCCTTTTCGTGCATGTGGAGTTTGACTTTGAGTGTATCGGACATCACACGAAAGAGCATGATGTTTTTTGCTTCGGGATTGTTCCAGTTGTAACCGTCCTGCTTGGCTTTTAATTGGGCAATGGTAGCCATTCGGGAAATATTTTCTTCGTACTTGCTGCGGTCTAGCATTCCTTCAAAGAAGGCGTTCTCTACGGAGAATACTGCTTCTTTGAGGTTAAGTGGTGTTTTACCTTGCAGCATATCGAGTAGCTTGGTGGCTGTCTGGTGGTACTGTTCCGTTCCTTGTTCTCCAGCAAAAGAGGGTAAATCGTATTGTATGGAGGAAAAGCCTGATAAATCATTATCAGCCATGAGTTCAGCATTCATGCGTTGTACTGTCAGCCTGTCCCTTTCGTACATTTCCTGTTGCTGGCGTTGAGTATTGTTAGTAATGGTCGGGAAATTCGGGATATTGGGTACGGACGGATTATTTCTATTGCTGGGATTTCCGATAATGATACCGTTTGAAAGTGTAGCAGGTTGTGGTGTTCTCACAACTACTTGCCCGAATATGGCAATTGTATTAATTGACACGAGCAAAGATAAAATGATTATGTATCTGCTTGGTATCATGTGATTTCTATAAAGGCAATATCTGCGAAATGTATTAAAATTTGTTTAAATGGCAAAGTGTTTTTAATTTTATTTTGCATTATACATTCATTATTTTAATCTGGGTGTTGAATTACAGTATTTTTATTCAATAATGAGTTAGGCATTTTAAAAGCAGACTGGCGAATCTCGAAATAAGTGCTATATACTACATTCTTACCATTACATTGTGCTGGCTTCCATCTGGGTAGTTTTTTTGCTGATCTGATAATGCTTTTCTTTAATTTCTCCAGTTCTGTATGATTATCTTCATCTTTATTCTTTCCTTCGGTAATAATTTCCATAGATAAAATACTGCCGTTACTATTTATTATCAGTTTGCACAGTAATGTATTTATGCCTTCTTCCCAAAAGATGTTGTGAATTTCTTCTAGCGGAATATTGATATTATTTATTAAGTCGACTATAAATATGTGTTCCCCCTTCTTGTATTCGGGGTTAAGGGTCGGAGTTGTATAAATATTTTTATTTAGCTTTTTATCAAAATAATATGTACAGCCATTTTTTTGAGTATAGCTGTCCGTGTCTTTTTGTGCGTAAGCTCCTAATGAAATTAGACTAAGCAGTATAATAAACAAATAATTCATAATTTATCTGGGTTTATTTCTTGTTTCTCTATGCATATAGCCATCTATCACTTTACCGGGAACACCTACCGTCCAGTAGTAATCCAAATATGAATAATCGTCAGGATTTTGATTGTTTTGATGAAGAATATCTATTCCTGCCCCACTTAATTGACCCGATTTTATCATACTGCCTACATTCAGATTTTGTTTCGTACCTTCTCCCGTTTTTTGCAAATCAATTTCTCTTAGCATAAGTTGTAACTGACCTTTAGTTAGATATTCAGGTCTTTTATTTGCCCATAATTTTTTTAGTAGTTTGCCATTGATAATACAATAATTATAGTTCATAATATTATAATAAATCATTGGGTCTGTCGATAATGCGGTAGAATACCTCGCCCAGCCTTCGCTAAATAGCTTTGTATCTTCTGATTGTGTTCGTTCGAAAGGATGGTCGATTCTTGTGACGTGGAAAAGCTCATGGACGATTGTTTCAGAAAATTCCTGTAAAAAATCAGGGGTTTCCTCCAAATCAGAGAATACCGTTACATTTCCTTTAAAACAACCACCCTGAGAGCCTCCATTAGGATTTCCTTTAATAATATATACATTGGGTACAAATTGAGGTAGTTCGTTTGTTTTTGTTCCACTGTAAAATAACTTACCTGTTATAATCCCTCCTGACGAATTTTCCAATGTTCTTCTGAAACAACTGTCCATCGCATCTTTAATGTCTGATTCTAAACAACCAAAAGGAAGATAATCCACAAGCAACTCCATATTTACAAATACTTTCGTAATGCCACCCTCTTTTATGTACGTCCAACCGAAGTTCTCTTTGAACCGTGCTACTTCTCTGTCTTTGTGGTAGAAAATAATATCTCCGAAATTTTGGTTATCATCTTGGAAATCGCATTCTACTTGGAAATTCGAAATAGTCGCCAATCCGTCGGCATCTACCGAACCACTTACAGAAAACTCCGTCGATTGTCCTTTGATTCTCCTTCCGTTGCTCTGTTTTACTGTCAGTTCAAAACTTTCGCCTTCGTTGTAATCTTTGGTAATTACTTCCAAATCTATTCCATGATTCAGCATTAGGTCTTTGCGATAAACGGGGGAAACGTAATTGTCTTTTTTTCCCCGCCATTTGATCTCAGATACGAACAGTTCTGTTTGTTGCTGGGTTTGTCCCCCTTGTTGGTTTATATCGGTCTGCTTCCAGTTCTTTTGGAACACGAGTTGTTTATTGACACGTATAGTCGCTGGTGAGAGTGTAAATCCCAGTATCATAGGTACGTTAGAATACGCAATATGGTGTTCCGAAATTTCAGTTATCCACGCATCCCAAAACTCAATACGTCGCATAGGCATAAATTCGTCCCATGAGTCGTATAGCTCTATGACACCATGATTTAGGTATGTACGCCCCTCTTTTAGATTTGATTTGAACCAGTGATAGAAAAACTCGTCGTCGTCGGTCGATTCCATTGTAAAGTCGAATAGTCCGCCCAATGGTTCGCCGTAACGTCTGAAAGCATAGGGCGATGCTTTAGCTACCGCCATATAATCGTAAAGCGTAGGATATGTAGGATTTAGTTCTTTGACTTTTGAAAAGTCGACACCCCACATGTCAAAAAGGTAATTGTGATAAGTTAGCAAGGTACGTTCTTCTCCTCCTACTTTCAATATTGCTTTAAATGCCATAGTGTGTTTTATTAATTGTGTTAGAAGAAATTGTTTGTGAAGCATATACAACACTCCACAAACAAATATATAAAGATTGGTTGTAAATTAACCTTTTCTGTTAAATATTTATTCTACCCAAATAGAATAAATAAAAAATCTACTCAGGATATAACAGTGCTTTTATATTAAAACCGTTCATTCCCGCCTTATTTAACTTTCGCTCAATATTCCATTTGATGTCAGCAAGATTGAATGTATTTCTTTTGCTTTCTATTATAAATGCAATGGCTTCTTCCGAATATTGAAGGTGACATAACATCAATATAATTAATTCGTTATCGGTTAACGTAGTTGATAATTTTTTACCGAGATAAAGGTCACTTGAAAGATAATCTTTTGCTACATTGAGAAGTTGCTCGTTGGTTTGTTTTTTCAAAACGTCAACCATTGCCTTGATTTCAACATAAATTTCTATGTCTATTTCTTCCCTGCCTGTCGATAATATTTGTTTGACTTTGGCTTCTATGTCAGACCACCCGATGATGAAATGTTCATATACGTTTTCAAGGTAACTTTTACTCGCGATACTATTTTCAAATAGTCTGTCCTGCGTCAAAGAGTGAACTTTTTCTTCCAGCTTTTTTAGCCGTTTGTATTTTCGTTTTCGGCAGAAAACAAAAGCTAGTGCCATCAAAATAAATACAGTGAATTGCAGCAATACAAAGAACTTTCTTTCTGCTTTGTGTTCCTGCTCTTTGAGATATAGATTATATTTATTTTCCGCATCGAGAATTTTTTCAGTACTTCTTGCTGCTGCAATCTTCTGATCGGTTGACATCTGCAAATCTTTAAAATGAAGGGCTTTCGTGAAATCTCCTGTCTGTAAATAATAGTCGGACATTGAGCCGTAAATACTTACTAATAGCTGATTGTCTTTTATGTTTGGCAACCGATTATTTATCAGGTCAATATAATACTTTGCCGAATCCAATTGTTGTGTCTGGTTATATAGTAGGGAGTAGTTCAGAAATATTTTAAGGCTATCAACTGTACTGGATGATTCTTGTATGGCTTCGTTAAAATACTCTTTAGCTTTCCCGTATTGTTTTTGTCGGAATAAAATAAATCCTATGTTGTACGCTTCGATTCCCTGATATTTTTTATTATCTATTATATTAGCTACCTCGATTGCTCTTGTGAAATAGTGGAGTGCTGAATCGAGATTGTTTTTTAAGTCAAAGGAACGCCCCAATCCTGAGTTGAGCTTTATTCTATTAATAGCTGATTCCTTGTCGTCGCCATAGCATTGAAGGGCTTTTTTATAATGAACAATTGCACTATCCACCATATTCTGCTGGTAATAGATATACCCAAGAGAGTGAAGGCACTTGGCTTCAAGTTCTTTGTTTTTAACTTGACGTGAATTTCTTTCCGCAAATAGAAAATATTTCAGGGCTTTATCGGGCATATCCTTCGCCCAATATACTATACCCGTATAAAAATTAGCATTAGCGGCTCTTTCTGTATTATTTTTTTCGTTGAAATATTTTTGGGCTTCAAAAATCAATGTATCAGATGTGATATTCTGTTTATTATTGTATTTAGCCTGTACCATTGTTACAATATACTGCATGTAATTTTCTTTATCCATTCCACTGGGATTGTCTACGGATTCAAGTAGTTTTACCGCATCGGCTGGGTGTGTAAATGCAATGTCCTCAGCTTGTTTTAACAAATCGGAAGATGGCGTAGTTTCTTTGCAAGAAATCAGATAGAACAGAGTAAATAGGAAAAGGATATATTTTTTTACTGAAATTATCATAAGGTAAGGATATTAACTTCTAGGGTAAGGGGAAATCCCCAAACCTATTAATGTTTAATACTGTCAGATTTGTAAATAGTTTAGCTGATAATAGCTAATTTTATCATTTTCTATTAGGCATACCGTCACCACCTGTATTACCATCGTCAGGGATTGTGGTAAATGGTATGGCTATCGGGCTTGCAATAGTATCGCTGTTTGATTGCAGTGAAATATCGGTTTCGGTTTCGATATTTTTTTTACTTTGTATATTTGGCATCCCATCGCCACTTGTGTTTCCGTCACCCATATTATCATAATCATAATCGGAGCAGGAACAAAATAGTACGGTCACAAAAAAAAGTGTACAAATAGAAATTAACAGGTACTTATTTTTCATAATAAAGAATTTTGGGAATTTGGAATTATTTATTAATTTAGGCTTAGTTTAGTTAGTCTTCGATCTTGCAAATTTAGTACGCTATAACGCAAAAAACAATACTCCAACTACCCTATATAGATTTTTGTTAAAACCAAAGCAATCTAAATAACTTATATTAAAATATATACCAGATAGCAAGTGTGCTTATCATACAGATTTTTCTTAATCGGTTTTTCCGAAAAGTCAATAAAAACTACAATTTTCCCTCGTTGACTTGCCATTTTTTCGTGAAAAAGTTGGTGTATGAATTTGTATTATGGTGCATTTCCTGCTAAATAAATGCGGGATTTAGCTTAATCTGCTACCACATGACTATCACAATTTACAACTAAGGGCACATTAATAATCTAATTTCCAATAAACTATATTCCAATGCTTCTCACACTTATGAGAGGATATTGATTTGGTGGTGTTATTGTAATACTTTTATTGCACAAATACACTAAATCTATAATACTAAAATGCCTGAAATGAAAAGATTATTTTTCGCCCTAATGTTATGCGGGGCTGTATTCTGTTTAGCATCCTGTGATAAATTAGGTGACGATGAATCGGATGGGATTGGAAGTGGTGGAAGACCAGTTACTCCGGTATATAAAGAATATAGGATAGATTCAACAATCATTTGCCGAGACAGTATTTTATATGATAACCAAGAATTAAAACAGAATATAAATTAATACTATGGCTGGATAATCCTTTTTAACAATAATATTTTCAGCAAACTATTCTTCAAAATAAACATACCCTTTTTATGCAAAAACAAGGTAAAATTAATTACTTAATATTCCTGATGTTAAGTATGCTGCTCTCGTCATGCCGAGAAAATAGTCAAGCAGAAATATTAAATCAGGCTCGCAATATCATAAATGACAAACCAGAAGATGCAATGATCTTGCTGGAGTCTATTCCTAATCCTGAAACAATGGACGAAGAAAATTATATGCTTTATATTCTTACCAAAACAGATGCTAAAATCAGAAGTAAGCAAGATATTACCAGCGATACATTGATATTCAAAGCACAGGAATATTTTAATGCAAAGAGCGATCCTCATAAAGCAGCGTTGGCAAATTTTAGTGCTGGCAAGGTATCATACGATAGGTTAAATGATGATAAAGCACTCGAATCGTATCTACTGGCTGAATACTACGCACGGAAAACTAACGACGATTTGATGATTGCTAAAAGCCTTCACTGCATCGGTAATTTATATTATATACAAGAAATAAAAGATACGGCATTAGTCCGTTATAAAGAGGCGTACAAGTATTATACTAAAACAGAAGGCTCAGAAAAATATCGCCTTTTATCCTATCAGCAGATCGGACGTACATACGACGATATGACTAATTTAGACAGTGCTTTAGTATATTTCGAAAAAGGATCAGTACTGTCAATGCAGCTTAATGACTCCGACTATGAAACCACTTTCACTTTTTTAAAGGGTATGGTCTTATGGGAAAAAGGGGATTATGGCAAATCGGAAGAATATTTGTATAAGGCTTTGGATGAAACAAAAAATCAAGAAGAAGTTTTCAGTATTCATCTTAACTTGGCAAGGTTAAATACTCAAATTAACAAACCTGATATTGCCCAAACTCACATTGATATAATAAAAAGCGGTCTGTCAAAGATCAATGACAATATTGCATTACGGAACATATACTCTTCGTTGATAGATTTCTATAAATTGAACGGAGAATATGAGGAAGCATTCTATTATACTAAATTAAAAGAAAAGGTAATTGAGAAGATCATTGACGAAAGCTGGTTAGAGAAGTTATTCATCACAGAAAAAAGGTATCAGCGATATGTTATAGAAAAAGAATCTGCCGAAGCACACCAAAAACTGATAACAATATTAGGGATAACTTTCGGCTTGGCTTTCTTTCTTTGTTTTATAGCTGCTTTATTATTAAGGAACAAACGTCTGAAATTTGAGAAGGAGCTAAAACAAAGTCAATTAGTTGACGCTGAAAACAAATTGCTTAATTCGGAAAATGAGATATTGAAACAAAAGTTAGAAAGATTTTCTTTGATGAAAAATATTCACCAGCATTTAATCCATGATTGGGCGGGAATAGACAGGGATGTACAAGAACTGGTGGAAGATTTAGGTGCAGAGCAAGAACCTGAATTGTATCAACGAATCAAGAAGATGGTCGCAGATATTAAATATAAGTCGAATCAAAGTCTGGTTCAATATGCAAAGGATTATTTAAGAAAATTAAGTGTCAGTACTTCTAAAATAAGTCAGATTCCCGAAATGCAACTGCTAATATTTATTCTTATTGAATATGAATACAGCAAGGCTGACATATTCGCAATATTGGGTTTGGATGAATCGAAAGACGAAGAATTATTTGATAACCAATTAAAAGCTATAAGAAAGAACCTTAGACAAAGTAGCATATATTTGAAAGAATTGGTAGATTCTAGTGAAAATGAAATGTAAATTGTATCTGCTCATGCCAGCACCGTTTCCTTTCTTGAAATGCTGTTATACTTTAAATGGTATATTTATCACTTAAGGATAATGTAACTAAAAAATATTATCTACAAACACCGTATAGATTTCATTTACAATTATATAAAATAATAAATACTAAGAAGTGGATATTCACTTCTTAGTATTTAACTTTAATGAATTAAGGTGTTATTGGTATCCATTCATAAGTTTGCCGGAAATTATTATTAAAATTTAATATCTCCACTTCAGCAGAATTTCCTGTAGAATTTCCCGAAGTGTGCATAAACCGTCCCGGAAAATCGACTAACCTGAATCTAAAAGAATTAGGAGTTACTCCTCTCTCTATAATCCATTTATACAAGCGTGCATGATCATTATTAAGCTCTAATATCTCCAATCTAGTTCCATCTCCAACCGATCGTCCAACCGGATGAACATATCTGTTGTTGACACTACTACGCTGTAAAATATAGGTATTATCAGTCTGTTTTTCGATAAGCCATAAATAATGAGAGGCAAAGGATTGTTCGAAATTTAAGATTTCAAGCCTTGCTCCATTATTGTTAGAACGACCTCTGGTATGTAAGAACCTTTGAGGATTTGTAGTTGCTGCCAGGGCTAATCTATATCTACCGGTAGCAAGGGGAGCTTCTATGTTTATTCTATCAAACCTCCACCCATAGGTGCTAGCAAACTGAGAGTTGAACTGCAATACTTCGACTGTTGTATTTGCTCCTGTATTATTACCCCATAAATGCATATACAAATCTCTGTTACCTGCCAGTCTCAACCTGTAATTTCCACCTCCGGCAGGTTCAATAAACATCTTATATGTTCCCATATGTACTGTGTTCAGCCCAAAGATTTCAAGATCAGTAGAATTATTCAAACTATTTCCAACCGTATGAATACACCTGTTATCAGTTCCGAAGAGTTTTATTAAATATGCTCCATCTCTGACGGGATTATTTTGAGCGTCTCTTTCATAATCAATATCCCAATAAAAGTTGGTAAATCTTTCCTCTGAAAAATTCTGTATACTTAATCTAGCCGAATTATTGGCTGAAAAGCTTTGAGTGGCAAGGAATAATGACTGGTTAGCCTGGCTACTTATTCTATATATACCCGGCTCTATCCGATAGACCTGTTTATTGACCGGAGGCGAATTTCGAAATGGAAATAATTGCCATGATAATCCATCCTGATTTTGAGTTGGTCTTTGTCTAATAAATAAGTTACTGTTTTGCCTTAAAGGTGCATTTGCATCTGACTGTAATGCTAAGTTCTGATTTAGAGCCGGTCGTACTTCATAGCGACGTCCAAAACGATTGATGACATCCCGATCAAACACCCATCTGAAGATATTCGGATTATTACCACCCATATTCAATACCTGTACAGAGTTTCCATTTGATACATTCCCCTGAAAAAGATGCCAGAACCTATCATTAGTATTGGCAGTTCGTACCAGATAACTGTCATCTTTTGATTTAGTAACTAGCCAACTTGAAAAAAACGGATTCGGATTACTTTCTCTACCAATTTTAATTGGATCAGCATTAGTGACATTCGTATTCTGCGGCTGGTTTTCAAGGAATGTATTGAATGATGGAACAATCAAGTGAGTTGTAGCTTGTAATGAAGCATCACTTAATTCAAATTGTGTTTTTGAAAGATTTAAACGCCAACGATAAAACTGATCAAAAGATGTATTCAAATTAAGTATTTCAAGAGGCGTGCCGTTGACTGTGGACCTTCCTGCCGGATGCAAATACATACTTTGATTAGCATTGGAACGTATGTAAAACGTACCATTTGCGGCGGGTTCCACGAACCATTGATAGAAATCTGGAAATGAAGAGTTTAAAGCTAGTGTTTCAATTCGTGTTCCATTCCCTGTGGATCTTCCAACTAAATGGACATATGAGTCTTCTGTATAACCCATCCGAATTCTAAATACATTCGGCTGTCCGCTAACAGGTTCGAAAACCCATTGATATGGTGCTGTTAATTCTGTATTTGAGGTATTTAATAATTCAAGTCTTGCTCCCGGATTTACATTCCTACCTACTGTGTGTATAAACTGCGATTCATTAGCTGCATTTGAGACCCTGTACATTCCTCCTGGAACAGCTTCCCGTGAGTATAAAACGCGTACCTGTTCCCTTGTCAGAGGCTGGGCAAAGACTCTGAAATCATCAAGATTCCTAAATGGCAAATTATTGCCTTGATTAATATTCCCTAGCCCCCAAGATGTTACATTAGATAAATCCTGTAAGCTGAAATAATGCGACATACTTTCAGATTGTCCGTTGGGATAGAAAATATAGGTTGTCATTTTTGCCCTCTCATATACCAAAACTACTTGATACCACCCAATTCGGTTTGTGAAATTTACCGGATCCCACAACCATAGCCTCCAATCTCTTATAGTATTATTTTGATCGGCAGTATGTCGGTTTATAACTGCACGGTCACGAATTCGTTGAAAACCTAACAGCGTATTGTTAACCAAAGCAGATCCGCTTCTGGCATAAAATGCCTGAAAAGTCACATCATTATCAGACCAAGGTCTTATCCCCTGATTTTTGGAAATATTCTCATCAATAAATGTCCAGAATGAAATGGTAAAACCATTTTTATAATTTTCAGTTGGATCTGTTCCTATGAAAAATGGAGGTGTGTCTATATGAGTATTGTTTTCAAAGCGCATAGCTCCTGCCGCTATACCAAAACGGTCGGCAATAGCACTTATATTTCCTTGGATCGTACCGTTTCTACCTCTGGCAATGTCTACAGGACTCCCATTATTCAGTGGATAATTCCGTATAGGATTCGGTAATGTTTGTCCAACTATTTGAGTAAAAAAACCTGCCAGTAATAAGCATATATAAATGAATAAATTCTTTTTCATAACTCTGTTTTATTATCTGGTTCTTTTTCCAATTTCATTTAGATAATCAATCATTAGTTCGCCTCTATCGGTTATTATATAATTAGCACCTTTAGATAAAAGCCAGTCCCAATCTCCACGACCATCATCCCATGCGTTAGGTGGACTATTCGGATTATCCAGAAAATTATAATCCCGGGTAATCACATCGCAATCGGTAAGTGGTATTTTCTCAGCAAAAACTCCAAAACTAGTTTCAGGCCAGAAAGAATATTGTCCGATCCAAATTCCGCTTTGTTGTAGTATAGAAATAAAATTAAGAATAAAATCGTCAGACTGTTTATATACCAGTTCAAAGGCATATATATTAGGATTGGCTGCAAAACTATTTATATAATTTTCAAGATTAGTTGTATTGGAAAAAGCAATCGGAGTATAAATAAAATCTGAAAGCGTAACCCCTGCTGGCGCCAGAACCTGTGACTGTAAATCAGCAAGTGAAAGTTTACCTTTTATCAGCGTCTGATTCAGCATATTTTTCTGTCTAACCATTGTTATAACTCTAATCATAGTTTCATTGAAAGCAGCTCCTCCTTCCTTGATATCGATAGATGCTACAGCTTTTCCATTGAGAGCATCAAGTGCATCGGAGAGTCTAAGTACCCTCTCTGTAGTAACTGTACCGTCCGGCATTATCAGGTTCAGGCTTGACACATAACTCCAGTTCTCGTCTCTTAACTTTCCATAACCATTTGTAACTCTGTCAAGGCAGGCATCATGAAAAATTACCATTTCATTGTCTTTGGTCAAACGGACATCCATTTCTACTATATCCGCACCGATCTCAATTGCTTTCTGATAGGCTCCCAGTGAATTTTCAGGTGAATCCGCCCAATACCCCCTGTGTGCCGCAACCAAATTATAATTCGGATACAGCCTTTGGTTTTTAATAATGTGAACGATTTGGTTTATACTCAATCTTTGCTGTGCAAAGACATCAGTTTGAGTGGCCATTAACAGAAGAATGGCAGCTAAGAATTTTAAAATAAACTGTCTCATAAGCTTGTACTTTTAATTATAAAAATTTAACCCATAGCAATTAGTTGCCGGATTTTATATATAATAAGACAATCAAACCGTTAAACGCACTTAACGATTATATGTAATAATATAATAAATGTTTAAAAAAAGAAGGATAAAGAAGAAGGGATTATTTTGCGGATTTCTTTTAAAGCTAAACTGATATGAACCTCTACCGTTCTTTTAGAGATGTTTTTAAGGTTAGCGATCTCTATATTTTTTAATCCATGAAAGCGGCTCATTTCAAAAATTTTTCTGCGTTGAATCGGCATATTACTTACAGCCAGTAATATTAACAGTTCAATTTCACGGGCGTAGATTGCCTCTTCGGCAGTTAACTGATTATTCTTATTATGCTGTAAATGTTCTAAATAGATTTTGTGGTGTTTTTTCTTTTTGAGTGAGTTCAATACCGAATTTACAGCCATACGGTAGAGATATGAACTAAAGGAATCGATTGCTGAAAGATCTTTTCGTAACAGCCATATTTTTTCAAATATGTCCTGTGCCAAATCTTCGGCTTCAATTTCTGACTTTATTAGTTTGGTTATAAAATATTTGACTTTCGGAAAATAAAACAAGAATAAAATTTTAAATGCCTTATGATCACCCAAAGCAAGACTGGCTAAACATTGTATTTCAAGTTCTTTATCCATGGTCAAAGATATTTGTATTATCTATTTTCAGTATAGATAAAATTCTTGAATTTTATTCATTATTTATGAAAAAGTAAATTACTATAAATTAAATATATTTTCCAAATAAAGGTGCTATTTTATTCATAAAGAATTTGTTAAGATTAATATTGTGGAATTATTTTTTAAATGGTAGGGATAAGACCAACAATACATCCAAGTATTAGCCCCAATATGAAGCTATTCAAGATACTAACGATGCGTACCAAAATTAATTTTAAATCTTCACAGACTCGAACAAAATATGCATTAAGAAAGGCGTGCCCAAGAGGAGCACACCCTTATTAATAATAAATACTGATACCTGATTATTTATTTTCAGTATCGGTATAAAATTGAAAAAGTAAAGACATTATCTTTTCGATCATCCTTATACTCCAATAAATTCAGTGAGGTTTCGTTCCTTATCCACTCGTAATAGACATTTAGTTCCAAGTCCCTGTTATATTTCCAGAGAGTTCCTATCCCGAAGGTTTTGTAAGCAATATCGGTTTTTGATGTGCCATTTAGTCCAATATTGTTCCCCTCTACTTGATTATTAGGATCATACCAGTCAATCCGGCTAAAAATAGAGATTGGCAATTTTCCTATATCCTGGACTACAATAAAGCTACCTCCTGTAAAATTACGGATATAAGTATCTTCAGCCGGACGTACTGCTTTATTAGGACTTCCGGAAGATAATAGGGTAGCTGGTTGCTGCCCGAAAAGGTATTCGAACCTGATTTGGCTTCTGCCTATTCCCAGATTATATGCCATCTGGATATCAAAACCATAATACTCACGTTTTGCATAACTTCCTGAATTCCCTGAATTATTGTTTACAACAAATCCGTTTCCAGTCATACGATACACATTTTCAGTTCCCTGATAAACACTACCCTTGTAATAAGAAATACCTGCATTAACTGTTATATGCTTACCAAATCGGGGGAAGGCACTTAAACGGGTGATCAAATCCCTTTTACTGTCGATTTCGGGCATTACGCCGTTACCTGCGACTAAAGAAGCTTCAAGCAATAAAAAACTTAACGGTGACGACTCTTTTGTACGTAACTGAACTCCAAAACCCAGATCACGTTCGTTCGGAAATAATGTAGTGAAGATTCTTGCACGTTCGGGAGTTTCGCGTCGGGATGATGAGTGGCGTACTTCATATCCGAAAGGACGCAGGTAAATTCCTGCCTGAAAAGCACCTGTTTTTAGCCAGGGGTCTTTAAGGCTTAAAAAAGCATCACGTACAACAATGCCTCTTTCACTCATATCAATCTGAAAAGTTCCTGAACCAATACCCTCTTCATAGGTAACTTTCAAACGTGAACGTCTGATACCGATACGGCTGAAACTTCCCTTCGTATTTTCATTCGCACTGCCAATCTTAACCGGAGCATCCCTTTCGGCATAAATATATTGCCCCTGAAAATATCCGCTTATTTTAAAATTTCCGGACTTTTTAATATAGTTTTCGAGTGTATCCGATTGATTCTGAATCACTCTGTAACCGGCTTGAAGCGTATCGGTTGTTTGTGCGTGGCTATTTGCAACAGAAAGCAGAAGGAAAATAGATAGAAAGCCTTTTTCTAAGAATTTCATAGATAGAATTGAGTCATTCGGGTTATGATTATTTAAAGCAGGGGAAATTTATAATTAGCCACCTTGTTTTTAGGTATTACGCATTTACATCCTTTTTCTTTACTTTCCAAAGCGTAGCACACAACATAAACGACAATGCCGCCGCCCCTATCCAAAAGTAGCGGATAGAAGAAAAATCATAGCTGGCAATGCCGTCTGTCATTGTTTTACTGTCTCCGATTAAACTACCGCTGAGTATATCCTGCAAACCTGCACCGATATAGCTGGCAATACCGATTACTCCTAATGCAGCACCCGAAGCTTTCTTGGGTGCAATATCCACAGCCATCAATCCGCCCAGATAACAAATCAACACACCAATAGAAAGTCCAAATAAAACCATACTGAAAATATCAATAGCAAAATAACCTTTTGGAACAAGCACAAATAAAGCGATAGCAATGGTATTTCCTATACCGAATATCAAAGCCGGAACATTCCGATTCCCTTTAAATAATTTATCGGAGAGAATTCCTGACAAGACAGTACCGATAATACCGCACACAGAAGATACTGCAATGATGCTACTAGCTTCGACAGAAGTATAAGATTTCTCGTTCTCTAAAAAGAAGATTCCCCAACTGTTAATGGCATATCGGCTGATATACATACACGCACTTGATAATGCAAGTATCCATATAAAGGGATTCTTCAAAACTTCGAGTTGAGTTGCCCCAACTGATTTACCCAACTCTTTGGGTGGCATTATCGGAGGTAAACCTTTACTCGTAGGACTGTCATGCATAAACAGCATGATAACTACAGCTCCGATTAATCCGGCAATCCCAGCCGCTTCAAATCCCCATCGCCATCCGGCAATACTGACAACAAAAGCGGTAGCTATAAAGGTCAATGCTTCACCTATATTATGACTGGCAGACCAAAACCCGTAATATGAACCTCTTTCTTTATCGGTGAACCACCTTGATAAACCGACAACGCTTGCCGGAGCACCCATACTTTGTGCCCATCCGTTTACACCCCACAGGATAACAAACGCCCAGAACGAATGTGAAAAGCCGAGTGTGATATTTACCAAAGCCGAGATAAGTAATCCGATAGCCATAAAGCGTTTAATATTTACCCTGTCCGCCATAAATCCATTGGCGAATTTTCCCACGGCATAGGCAAAGAAAAGGGCAGAGCCTACGATTCCCAGTTCATTTTCGGTAAGAATACCACCATCGACCAGAGGTTTCTTGACAACACTTAAGCTAAGCCTACAGACATAATATAAACCATATCCGATGGTAGCTGATAAAAAGACCGACCATTGTAGTTTTTTGAGGTACTTTTTGTCTTCTGCAAGTTCTTCTTTTTCCGGTACAGGTGAGAAGAAAGCTATTAGCTGTTTAATCATGCTGACCTCGCTTTCTTAAATAGTCGATTAAATATGCAGGGCGATCCGTTTGGATAATACGTGCTCCAAGAGTGTCGATCAGATAGCCATAACCTTTATCCGGGTCTTCGAGTGAAAGGTCATCATCATGCCCTCCGCATAAGGTATCCCAAAGTGTATTGTACCAGATAAGGTGCTTACCTTCCAGTAAGTTTTTCATTTTTAATGGTAAAGCGGTTGAATCATTCTTGTATAGCAATTCAAAAGCAACGGGATTCAATTCTTCCATAAATGTGACTATCTGCTTTTCCGCACCTTCTTTATCCAAATCGACCACAGGCATATAAATCACATCCTCCAGATACTTTCCGAATTGTGCCTTTACTTCCTCCGGCGATTTAGAGCCTTTCATCACAATTTGTTTTGTAGTACCTGTTTTTTGCATCAACAGGTAAACTTCATCAAAGTAGCGGTCTGCTTTATCGAGATTAATCATTATTTTGCCTTTGGCGTGAAGTAATGCTTCCTCAAGTGTGGGTATAACCTCTTTCGTCCGAATGGCACAACCGTTTTTCAGCTTAAGGGTTTGTATAGAATCCAGCGTCCAATCGCTAACCTTACCTTTTCCGGTAGTTGTACGGTCTAAAGTCGGATCGTGCATCAGAATAATTATACCGTCTTTTGTACGTTGTACATCGAGTTCCACTAAATCCACACCCATTTTTATGGCATTATCAATAGCGGGTAATGAGTTTTCGGGAGCATTTCGCCAGTCGCCACGGTGGGCAACTACAAGTACCGTAGACTGATCTCTGGTGAGTAGCTTATTTCTGATTTCTGTGGCTTTGTCCTGTGCTATAATTGTTTGAAAAAGGAATATGCACAGAATAAATATATTTAATCGTTTCATAATTTGTTTTACTTTTAATTAGTGTAGTTTACTTTTACTCCAGACTAGTTTTTCTCCCCAGAAAGGCATATACGTTTGTTCGTAATTAATTTTAGATGCACGTTCCAAACCCTGTTCAAGCGTCCAACGGGATTCATCAACCCCGGCATGAGCCAGTTCCATAATATGCGACATCAGTACATTTATGGGAGTCAATGTTTTACCGATTACATTGTTTTCCGTTTCAGCATTCGGTGCATAACGGATAATCATTACATCCACATTTTCTTTAATGGAATATTGAGAAGCCTTGTAATTGGAATCCCCGACGTGCATCAGAACGAAATTTCCCGTGTCGTCTCCGCAGTTTATCTGATAAGTGGTTACAAAATTGGTCAGTGTACTGTTATGATCGTTCATATTGGTAGTAATACGAAATTTACCGATGGTATAATCTGTTGCCCTTGTCGATGTATACAGGTAATTTTCTCCCGCTTTCAGATAATTAGACAATACAGGTTTACCCGCATCGAACATCGCCTGATTAAGTTCGGCACTGTAATGATCCGAATGGTTATGGGTTACACACAGGAAGTCAATATATGGAGCTAATTTAGCGGCATACTTATGTGAAATATCGATTGCAAAACAACCCGAAGGTGTTTTAACAACGTAACCCATATTATAAACCTGCCAGATAACGGCACTTCCTTCGGACACCTGTGTTGTTTTTATTTCTTCCAAAACCTTATCGAACGATATCCGGTAGAATGCAAGGATAGGATCGTATTTCTCAGAGTTGTCGGCAGCAGCAGACAGGCTGCTGAGATAGTTTTTAAAATAGCTTGCCTGACACAGATCGGCATAGCCCTGAACCTTATCGAAACAAGACTTTCGTTTGCTATCTGACGGATTTACGGAGGATGTGCTCCAAAGACTGTTTGCTAAATCCTGCACTTCTTTTTGAATATTCTTTCCTCCCGGATTCGGATCATCCGGTTCTTCGTTTTTATCTCCACAACTAAATAGGGTTATGGAAAAGACAAAGAGGAACAACATATAAGTTATCTTCTTTTTCATAATTTACTTTTTAAAATTTGATGTTTTTTCATAATCGGTATACTGTTCTTTTATCAACTTATAACTTTCGATTAAGCGTTCAGATGTAGCACGCTGACCCAGTTCATGGTCTTTAGTGGTTTCAAACATAAACACACCCCGGTATCCGCTTTTTTTCAGATCAAAAAGCATCTTACCCCAATCGATCACTCCCTGCCTGGGAATCCAGTGGCACTCGTTAATACCGTCATAGTCTGAAACGTGTATCGTTGAAATCCTGCTACCTGCTTTTTCAATAAATTCAAAAGGGCTACCTGTCAGATAATGGTTGGTATCAAAACAAATACCCACTTCGGGAAAGTCACAGACTATACGCAGCAACTCATCGGGGGTATTTCCCAGACAGGTACGGGGCAAGTTCTCGATACACAGTTGTGCCCCGATTTTGTCGGCATAGGCTCGTAAGTAATTGATGGATTGAATCGAGTTTGCTATCCGCTGTTCCCTCTGATTATCCTCAATAGGTTCGGAACTTGGATGAAGAACGAGTTTTTCCGGTTTAAAACCGGCACACAACTCTATAATTCCGGCCATAAATTCAATGTTCTTTTTTCGCAATGAATCATCAGGCACTGAAATATCCAGTGTCTTTGAAAACGGTAAATGAACAGACCAGACTTTTATACCTGCACTGTCTATTCTCTCTTTAAATTCATATATCCGGGGTTTTACTTCTTGTGGCGGTAGATTGCGGTAGAATTGGTTTATGGCGACTTCAATATAATCGAAACCGGCTTGCTTTGCTTCTGCCATAGATGTCGCTGTCGGGTTCTGCCATAAGGCTGTCGTTGTGCCTATCGAAATTTCCTGAGCGGATAATACAAAGGGAAGGGCTATAAAAATATAGCCTAAATATAATATCTTATTTAGCATGATGGAATTTGTTTTAAATAAGTGGATAGATTAAACTATCCACTTATTAATGATACACATTAAGCATCCCCAAACCTTGGCTTCGGGAGCTATTTCTCCCCTTAGGGGAGATTAAGAGGGGCTAAGGCTTTATTTCCTGTTGGTTCCGTAGATATTACCGCCTCTGACACTCCATGAAGAGGTTTGAGGTCCGGCTTCAATAGGTATAGCCATCAACGATCCGATATTGTTCGCTCCGATAGTGCCTATATAAAGCCGCTTATCGTTACCGATGGTTGCCCCTGCCATAATCTGCTGTTCGCTGTCATAGGTAAAACCGATGTTTCCATTCATGGTGTTTAATCCGTAGACCTTATATACATTCCCTGTTTTAGCTTGTGTGGCACAATAAATCATACCGTTATCGGCAAGGACTAGTCCGCAATAAGTCATTGCCGCTCCCAAATCCTTATCCCATTTCAATGAACCGTTGGCATTTATGGCATATACCTTTTTATAAGTACCTCCTTTTTCATTGAAATATATCGTTCCGTCTGTTCCGATTATCGGGAAGTAGGCATCACTGCCTCCTGCATTGGCATACGTCCATTTTATAGTGCCGCTATTCATATCTATGGCTGTAAGCCCTGCACCTGATTTCAAGGTAGCATAAAGTGTTGTGCCGTTGATGGCAAAAGCTCCACGCTCGGTTACATTCAGGGCTGATCCTGTTTTCCATTGCTGTGTTCCTGTGGTATTGAACTTGTAGACGGCACTGCTTGTTCCGACATACACATTACCCGAAGCATCGGCAGCTACTGCACTGCCCGTACCATCGACCGATTTGCTCCAGCTTACCGATCCCGAAGCCGTATTGATTGCATAGACCGTTCCGCTGTTGGTGGCACAATAGATAACACCATCCCCTAAAGCGGGGAAAGCACCGATTACACCGTCCACATCGCACGTCCATTTCTTGCTCCCGTCGGTAGGATTAATGGCATACACCTTCTTATCCGTACCGCATTGGTAGATAATACCGTTTGCATCGACCAAAGCACCGCCTGCGTAGGTGACAGTTGCAATCCGGGATGCCCATTTTACATTTCCGCCGGCGACATCTATCGCAAATAAGTGCCCGTTAGGAGTAGAGGTAGGTATATAAGCGGTTTTTCCATCGGGAGAGAACACTACATTTGAAACTTTGACATAACCCGAAAATTCCCCGAATTTAATCTCGGTTACAGACCAGCCGTAACCCGAAACTGTCATAACAATAGTCCCGCTTTCCGATGTGCCGTCTGTATAGGTGACAGTTACTTTTACGGTATAGCTACCTGATGCTGAAAAGGAATGCTGCGGCTGATTCTCATTCGAGGTATTCCCATCGCCAAAATCCCACTTAACCGACTGTACCGTACCCATCACAAAATACATTTCATTGTAATTAAAAGTACAGGTTTCATTCAGAGTCAAAGTAGTATTTGCTACTATGACAGGCAGGACAATACCGGGTGTGGCTTTTGCTTCCACTACATCCGATAGTCCGTGAGCATAGACACAGACAAGAGAAAAACTGTATTCAGTATCATTTGTCAGATCGGTAACTTCATAAGATGTTACATCTTTAGATATGGTAACAGGCTCGGTTCCGGGCGAAGCAAGGAGTTTATATCCGGTCAGGTTTTCGCTGTCGGGTTTTGTCCATTTGAGCCTTACTTTTTTATCCCCTGCTGCGGCAATAAAGTTAGTTGCCGCTATTCTTGTCGAAGTGGGTTTGGCTATCGCTGATATCTTTCCACCCCGTCCCTGATCTGCGTATACAGGCTGTACCGAAAATTTGTAGGATATACCGTTTGTCAGTCCGTCGATTAATACATTCTGTAGATCGGAACCGACATTCTTCTCTCCCCCGCTAACGGTCGCACTGCCGGACTCCCACGATATATAGTAACCTGTCGGTGTTGTACCCTCCATAGGCTTCCAACTGAGGCTGACCTCCATGTCTGTGGCTGTCGCATTGAGTTCGGAAAGTTCCTTCATATCGAAATTTGCTTTCGGTAAATCGTTCTCACAGGCACACAGCAGTGTGAGTACTGTAATTATTACAGCATATACTATTTTTTTCATAGATGTTTACTTATTATGATTATTTATATCCCGTGTTCTGCCACAAAAGCGAAGTGTTGTTGATACGCTCCAGTGCAGTTTTTGGTATCGGGTACAGGTATTGGTAATCCTGAACGGTGTGCCCGGCTTTGAGCATTACTTCTTTTGCAAAGCCCATACGCACGATGTCAAACCAGCGGTGTCCCTCGTAAGGAAACTCTAACTGGCGTTCTGCCATAACAGCCTTACGGAAACTTGTCTTATCGGTTACTACCGTATTATCGACAGGGGACAGCCCCGCACGTTTACGTACCTGATTCAACGATTCGAAAGCCGGAGATGTTACAGATGAATTATAAGCAATCTCATTCAAAGCCTCTGCATACATTAACAGCACATCGGCATAACGAAGCAGAATCTGGTCGTTACCGACTGTATTGGTAGACGGGTTTATCTCATCAAAAAACTTCTTGATAACATACTGATTCCCCGATTTGACATACGAGATAAGCGGTTTTCTTAAATCATTATCCGCATAGGCCTTAATTAAAATGGGTGAAGGATTTTCTGCTTCCAGCGGATTATTGGTCGTGTGCCACATAGTATGGCCTTCGCCGACTATATCCTTGTTGAAACGAACGGCAAAGATAATTTCCCTGTTCATCTTGTTATTCACATCGAATACTTTTGCAGGATCGGTAAGCAGTTCGTATTTACCGATGACCTGACTAAGCGTATTCCTTGCTTCATCCCATTTGCTGAATGTCAGGTGTACTTTGCCCAATAAGGTCAGTGCAGCACCCGAAGTTGCACGCCCGATATCATTCCCTGTATAAGAATCGGGTAAGAGTTGTCCGTCAATAATATTTTTCAGATCGCCTGCGATAAGCTCATACATCTGCTCATCGGAACTACGTCCGATCTGAAGCGATTCACTGACAGATACTACTTTCGTTGTTGTGGGTACACCACCCCATGTCCGGTACATATTAAAATAGGTAAGTGCCCGTATAAACAGGGCTTCTCCCTTGTATTGCTTTTTGAGTTTTTCATCAAAATCAGCACCGTCTATCTGGTCTAATACCGAGTTGCAGCGGAAAACACCGTTGTTAAAGTTAGCCCAGTAATCCTCCAGTATGCCGTTGGATGCCGTTACCAGAAACTGGTCGATATCATACCTGTCCTGTGTTCCTGTTGTCGGGGCACTCAGGGCGAGGTTATCGCTGCGGTACTCACTGCATTCGGTATAAAAATGCACCTGCGACTGTAATTTGGAGTAACAGGCGACTGTCGCCAGATTAAAATCGGATGCGGTTATATAAAATTCTTTCTTGACGATACTATTGCTCGGATTCAGGTCGAAAAAACTGTCTGAGCAGGAAGTTGCCAGCAGCAATAGTGTTACAAATAATATACTATACTTTTTCATTGTGATAATCTTTTATGATTTAAGTAGCGTTAAATATTTAATGCGATGTTTTATCAACATAACTGTCTTGCGTTGTTATGCCCAACCAAAGCAACAAAAAGGTCTGCGACCTTAAAAAGTAAGGTTCAGCCCAAAGGTAAAAGTACGGGCAAGCGGATATGTTCCGTAATCTTCTCCCGGTGTTAACGCATTGTCCGGACGGTTACTTACCTCCGGATTGTAACCCGAATAGTTTGTTATTGTAAACAAGTTTTGAGCTGAAACATAAAACCGTAGTTTATCCGCTGAAATACGGTTAATTAGTTTTCGGGGGAGAGTATAACCGATTGCCAGATTCTGAAGGCGTAAATATGAACCGTCTTCTATATGCCATGTGGAGGTACGTCCGTTATTGCCTTTTGTCTTGCGGTTAGCCCTGTTGACCTCTCCCGAACCGGGATTCTCTTCACTTTGCCATCTGTCCAAAGCCAGTACCGTTCCGTTGAAATTTCCTTCCATATTATCATTGTAGCGGCGGCTCAGGTTCAGTATCTCGTTGCCGTAAACCCCTTGGAAATTAAAAGACAGATCAAAGCTCTTATACCCAAGTGTGCCGTTAAACCCATAGGTGAAATCCGGCATATAGTTACCTACAATGGTGCGGTCTTTATCGACATCCAGAACACCGTCGCCGTCCACATCCACAAAGCGGAAATCTCCGGGGCGTGTGGAATCGAAATGCGGGTATTCTTTCAGTTGCTGGCTATTTGAAAAAATACCGTCCTGTACAAGTAAATAGTAGCTACCGATAGGTTGACCGACTTGAGTGATATAATAAGCATGGTTGACACTTCCTGTTGCTATGATCGGAGCATTACCCGGTCCGAGTGCTTTAACCTCATTCGTATTTTTAGCGTAGTTTGCCGAGACGCTGTAACGGAAATCTTTAAACTGTTTTTGCGAGGTCAGCAAAATTTCCCAACCCCGGTTATTTACTTTTCCTATATTCATCAATGCGGTGCTGTGTCCTGTGATATGTGGAACAGGTACATTAAGCAATAAATCTTTGGTATCACTGTTATAGTATTCCACTGATAGACCGAGTAATCCTTTGAACATGGTCACATCGAAGCCTATATTGACCATTGATGTCTGTTCCCATCCCAGATCGGGATTCTCGATATTGGAAGGGGTATAACCCGGTGACAGGATTCCGTTACCTGAACCCAGTATATAATCGTCCGATTTGAGGGTTGCCATGTGTTCGTAATTGCCGATCTGGAAATTACCTGTAACTCCGTAACTGGTTCTTAATTTAAAATCCTCCACCTTGCTGAGAAATTTAACTTTTTTGAAGAATCCTTCGTCACTGATACGCCAAGCGGCAGATGCCGATGGGAAATAGCCCCAACGATTATTCTTACCGAAGCGTGATGATCCGTCAGTCCTGAGAGCAGCGGAAGCCATATATCTGCCTTTATAGCTGTATTGTACCCTTGCCAGATAAGATGCCAGCGACCATTGTTCGGTTTGTGAGCTTCCTTTACTGACCGTACCGCCCGAAACAGTCTGGATATAGTCGTTCGGGTAATCGGTAGCTTCCACAAAATTACCCTTGAAGGTTTCTTTTTGTGCCGACTGTACAAAAACGGCATTGATACTGTGGTTTTCTTTGATTACAGTATTATAGTTGAATTTATTCTCGAATACCCAATTGTAGTAAAACGAAGAACTGCTGCTGCCTACAGGGTTTGATTTGGCATCCAGATACTGATAGCCTCGAAGCGGTAGTTCCGACGAACGGAATTTCTCATTATAAGCTCCGTAAAAATCTCCCCCTAACGATATATTATAGGTAAATCCTTTAAAGAATTCGTATTCGACGAATGTCTTGCCCAGTAAGGAAATACGGTCTACCTGATCTTTCTGGAGGTTGGCGATTGCCACAGGGTTTAATACCTCATTGTGCTGATAATCCGTACCTATCCGCCAATAGCCGTTACCCTGAAAGTTATAGCTGCCGTCGGGATTATAGACAGGCCAGGTGGGACTCATTGATAAAGCGGATGCCACAACTCCTTCATCTGTGTATTGACCCGAAGTATTTACCCTGTTGGAATGGGAATAGGTGGGGGCAAAGTTGACTCCGAACCTGAATTTATTGAATTTGCCGTCCAGATTAAGTCGCATACTGTAACGTTCAAAATCGGAATTGATGACCACACCTTCCTGTTTGTAATAATTGGCGGAAGTGAAATAATTGACATTTTTGCCTTTTCCTGAAAAAGAGATATTGTGATTGATCATGGGTGCGGTACGGAAAATAGCATCCTGCCAGTCGGTATCGGTTAATCCCTGTTCGCCGTTCAGATAAGGAAAGAGTTCAGGCGGTATACGGTGGTAAGGCTGTGGCCTCTTACTGTTGGGATCATCGGGCGATGCTCCGGGTACTTCATCCAGATAGGCATTGTTGTGTGCGTCCCTCGATAGTTCTGCGTATTGGTAAGCGTTCAGCATCGGTATTTTTCTCGAAACACGCTGTGTTCCCAAAAAGGTATCGTACTGCACTGTCAGTTTTTCGGATTGCCCTTTTTTTGTGGTGATCAGGATAACACCGTTCGCTCCACGGCTACCATAGATGGCTGCGGAAGAAGCGTCTTTAAGTACTTCTATGGATTCGATATCGTTGTTATTCATATTCATAAATCCCCGTTCCACAGGTACACCGTCAATGACATACAATGGTTCATTACCTGCGGTTGCCGTACTGATACCACGTACACGGATGCTGACCTTGCCTTCGGGATCGCCGCTGGTTTGCAATACCTGTACTCCCGCCATTGTTCCGGCTAGTGATTGTCTGAAATCGGTTACAGGCATATTTTCAAGCTGTTCGGCTTTGACTGAAGATATGGATGTGGAAACGTCCCTGCGGTTTTGCACTCCATAACCGATCACTACCACTTCATTCAGCAGTTTATTATCTTCGAGCAATGTAATATCCAATCGGGTTCTGTTTCCTATCGTGATTTCCTGTGGTAAGAAGCCGATATAGGTAATAACAAGTACACCCTCGGATGGTACTGAAAGGTTGAATTTACCGTCTACATCGGTGACAGTTCCTGTCTTTTCTCCTTTGACTGTAACGGATGCTCCGATAATGGGTTCTCCGCCTGCATCGGTAATAACTCCGGTGACTGTTTTTTTTGATTGTTTGACCTCGTTGGCAACCGTAGTTTTCTTTTTGATAACTGAAATTGTTTTCTCTTTGATTACAAACTCCAGACCCGTTATACTAGTAAGCTTCTTAAGTGCTTCTTGTACATCAGCATTTGAAAAACTAATGGTTAACGTAGGTATATTTTCAAGAACGCTTTCATCATAGAAAAACGTATAACCGGAAGATTGGGAGATTTTATTGAAGACAGTCGTAACGGATTCGTTTTTGGCATTTAAGGTAATTTTGCCGCTTTTAACCTGCTGTGCATAGGCATGGGGGCATATATTGCAGAATAAGAAAACAAGCAGCAGGAATAAAAATTTACACTTTGGTAAACTTTTTGTCTTGATTGTTAAATAAAAATTCATATTTTTATGATGTTTTGATAATTGAAAAATTATTAAGATACGGTTACAGTTCATTTAGCCTTTTTTTGCGATTTGGTAACAAATGATCTGCGACAAAAAACGGGGAGCGTTCTTTCGGGAATGCTCCTTCTTTGTTTCCGGCTATGTGGGTGGGTTTTTTTTGATTGTTTTCATGGTTCAGTTATTTAGATTTGGGATAAAAGAATTTTATTTTTTATAGAGCATGATCTCATCTGTATCAGTCTTCCGTGTATAATATATTGCTGATGTGTATTCGAGGGATTCAAGCACCGATTCGAGGCTCTTGTTGCTGTGCTCCCCTGAAATGAGATTATCGAATGACTGTCCTTCTTTGAATGTAATCTTACATTTGTAAACCCGTTCCAGTTCTTTGGCGACTTCCTTTAGCGGAGTCTTTTTAAATAGCAGATTTCCGGAACGCCAGACGGCTACATTACCCGACCCCGTTTCTTTATAGTAATTGTTATTCAGGGTATTTATAATTAGTTTTTCATTGGCGACAAGACGTGTCATTGCTTCCGGCATATCGACCTGTACCTTGCCGCTTTCGACATTTACAGAAAGGATTTCATCTTCGGTGTACGCTCTGACATCAAACTCCGTACCAAGCACCTTAACATTAAACCTGTCGGTATGCACTATAAACGGTTTGTCTTCGTTTCTTGCCACTTTGAAAAACGCTTGTCCGGTTAACTCAACCTTGCGCTCGTCTTCTAAAAACTGTCCGGGATATACAAGTTTTGAACAGGCATTGAGTGTTACCTGAGTTCCGTCAGCAAGAGTAACAGTACGTGTTTCGCCTACACCTGTTTGTATTTCAGCATAGTCAACCTGCCAGATTTGATTGAACGACTTATATTTGAGACTGCCATAAACCACTCCCAATAAAACCAGAATGGAAGCGGCAATGGCTATAACAGGTTTAAGTCGTTGAAAAACTGTTCGCTTACGGGTTAATTTTTGCAGTAACCGGGTGGATTCTTCATTATAGATTTGCTCTTCTTCTGCGGTATTTTCAAGATCGAGGCTGTCCAGCCAATTCTTTTTGAGATAATCGTTATAGATCTCCAGATTTTTGTTTTCCTGCACATCCTGCATAACTTGTCGTAAATCTTCTTCCGAACATTGGCCGCTCAAAAAACGTTTGATGTATTCGGGTAGTTCCTTATCATTCATAATTCATTCTTTCAGTTTTAGATTTAATAGCCCTGCTTATAAGATATACGAAGGGTTCAGGGTAACAAGTGAAACATTAACCTGTTTTAACAATTCAAGTTGTTACTTTACTTCATTTATCAATTATATATCAGAATACAAATTAAAAAAGAAATGCCAGAATTATACTATGTTTTGTCAACATATTATTAATTGAAGTTGTCAGGGGGAGGAAAGGCTGAAAAAGATTATATGTTGAGAATAAACATACAGGAAATTAGAATAATAACCAAAGAACTGACAGTATGCCGTACCTGCTTAAATTATAACGGATGGATTTTAATGCTCCGCTGAGCAGGTAATTTACGCGATAAACCGAAATGCCTAAATGATCGGCTATTTCAATATATGAAAGATTTTGCTCTCTGCTCATATTAAATACACAGCGTTGCTGTTTGTTCAGCTTTTTTAATTCTTCGTTAAGCAAATCCTGTAATTCAGTAGCTTTTAACTGTTCCAGTATATCTGCACTGTCATCTGCCGTGTGAGATAGAAAGCTTTCGGGTAAACGCTCGTATTTTGAAATACTTCTAAGATAGTCGAATACCTTATTACGCACGATAGTATAAATAAACGAGGAGAAATTGGTATCGGGATTCAAAGAATTCCTGTTTTGCCAGATGGTAGTAAAGGTCTCCTGATAGATGTCTTCGGCAAATTCTTTATTGCGGATAAAACCATAGACCGTAGAAAATATACGCTTCCGGTAAAGAAGGTATAATCCCTGAAATGCTGCCTGATCGTCATTCATCAGACGGAGGATCAGTTCCCGTTCATATGTTGTTTTATCATTTTGCATGAGTTCTATTCTCAAATTTCGTCTAATAGTAAGCTGCGAAGAAAATCAGTAATTATTACAGGTTAATAAAGGTTTTGTTATGTTTTTATGAATACTTAATAAGGCTGATCTTCTCACTTCGTGTCCGGTTGTAACATCCGTGAATATAGTGAACATCGTAATCAAATAAATTTATACTCTTATTTTATGCGTATTGGGAAAACCCAGACTTATAAAGTATGGATTGTAATACCATTCATTATCATCTTTGTTTGCACCCTAACTATTCAGTTTTCAAATTAATAAATAATTGGGAATATATTCTTCAACTTAAATATTGATCGAAATTAAGTAATATAGATTCTGTTTATATCACAATGTGTATGAAACCCGAATTTAGCTACGCCTCTAGGTAAGTTTAAGTTGGTATAGTTGTTCTCTTCTCTTGATATAAATAGTGTTTTCTATATATTAGGTTTATATATGTATTTTGATAATGGTTATGATTTATCTGAAACAAATCTATGTATATGTTTCGGTAAATTATTAGCTTTTTCGGTAAATTATTTTCGTTGATTATCAGCTTTTTAATTGCAGCATCCTATTATTTTATCACTTTTTTTAATTAAATTTGTAGGATTAATAATAAACGTTGAAATAAAATATGCTATTTTTATAGCAATTTGAAATGATCAACTCGAATTGAACAAAAAAGACAACGCCATGGAAACAGATACAGTAAAAAGAAAAGAAAAAAAAGCTCATCACGGACAGAATGTAAGAAGAGCAAGAACATTTTTTGGTAAAAATCAAGATGAACTTGCCATCTTGTTAAATACAACCATAAAAGGTATTCATATTCTGGAGCAGGAAGAAACGATAGATGATAAAACTCTTGTGCAGATAGCTAATATATTTCAGCTTCCTATTGAATTTTTCAAAAAAGTGCAACCTGATGATATGGTAGAAAAATATGTTTTGGAGAATAATACATTTTCTCCGTCAATGACTAATAGCGATACAGCAAGTAACAATAATCATAATTTAAATGACTATATTGCGAACAATCAAGAAAACAACAACACATATAATTATAGTATTGATCCTAAATATTCAAAGCTTTGTGAGGATTTAAGTAAGGTTCATGAGAAGGTTATTAAATTAGTTACCAAAGATTTAAATTTCGAAATTACGAAAAACAAAATGCTAGAATCTGATTTAGCCCGTGTTCAAAAAGAACTCGATAAGTTAAAATCAGGCAAAAATTTATAGATACAACCAAATATAACCTTAAAAAAGACAGACACTTCATAATGTCTGTCTTTTTTATTACTCTAAATTCACGAAGTTATTACTATTTATAAATGCTTATTCACTAGGCTACTTTCTCCTTTTTTCGAGACATCTGTTTTTCAAGCGGCATCGGATTTGTACATTTTGCTTTCAGATTCAGGTAAAAACCGCTGTAACCGATCATCCCTTCAGTCAGCATGTATAATATAATTGAAAAGTAGTCCACTAAAATAATTGAAAAGTATACCACCGGTTAAGTAAAATCCGCTAGAGCTTCTAATAAAGCCCTGCATTTTACTAACAAATATTAACATTATAAATTCCT
>NZ_JAAKEM010000028.1:0-44562 GCF_011039195.1 Dysgonomonas sp. ZJ709 | reverse complement strand
ATACCTTATCAACATGAATGGACAGTCGTACAGAGTTAAAGAAACTAAAAAAATGTTACAACCTGATGAAGAATAAATATCTTTAGCCAATCTCATCCGAGACACTTAGTGGTATACTTTTCAATTACTAAGTGGACTACTTTTCAATTATATTATACAATATATATTCTTGAATAATCTATATTGATATCAACTATTTTATAACAATAAAGAATTTCATAAAGACTGAAAGAGCATAATAATTGGTGGCTGACAGATGAGCGATCAGTATAGAAAGTAATATTGCAAATATGACAGTAAAGAGCAAACTATACAATTATTGACCAGCTTGCTAGCATACCTGATAAGTATAAAGATAATGAAGTATAACGGAAAATATAGCTGAGTGCTTTTCATGAACTCTAGCAGACAAACAATTTGCAATCCACAACTTGCTTGATGAGACTTAAGCTTTTAAAACATATAAAAATAAATTTATTGAGACATTAGCAGAACAACCAATGAACCTGCCAATACGATTCCCAATTATACTTTTTGAATCTATATCTCTATTTATCAATTATATTCTGTTGAGGTGAGAATTCTATAGCATGTGTCAAACGGCTAAGGCATATCAACAAGATTAACCCATTTTAGATTTCTATTGGCTTACATTACACCAGAGTACATTTGTTCATTAGTTACTCCTATATACTATAGAAATAATTTTTGACTAAATTAAAGAATCATTTAACTCTACTTTTAGCTATCTGTACATATAATATGTAGCTCTTTATATATATTGAACTTCATCAGGCAATTATTCGGTTTAATTATTGATAATAAATAAATTAGATCAATGTATTGGGTGCGGATAAACTCTGAATTTTCCAACCCACATATATTTACCGTCCTTTTCTGAATATTAGTAGAGTTATTAATATATTGGAACTGGCATTTGTTGGATTATATTCTAGAATTGCGTTATTGTCTACAATTTCAATTTCATAAAATATGCATGTCTAATAATCAGAAATCCGGTTTTTAGATCAGAACAGTTTATCTGTGTAATGAAATCAGACGAAATATGATGAAACGTTATGACACGTATTTTTATTTTACATCAAGATATAATAAATTAGCAATCAATAATTTAAAAACTATTAATTTTAAAAAAGATGGATATTATCAATATCGAAAAACAGACATTCGAAGAAATGTTAGTCAGGTTTGGCCTACTGGCTGACCATATAAAATTATTATGTGAGAAATATAGCAGCAAAAAATTAGGAGAGTGGCTCGACGGGCAGGATGTCTGCCTGGTGCTGAATATTTCACCACGCACCTTGCAGACTTATCGGGACTGCGGTAGGATTGGATTCTCTCAGATTAATCATAAGATTTATTACCAATCAAGTGTTGTCGCAAAATTAATCAATAACAACAATATTAACCCTAAAAAAGAAAAGAATGAAACTGATCACAAGGAACGATGAAAAAGTTATCTCTTTTTTCAATTCAATGAACCGAATTTACGAGTCATTGAAAAAGCTGGAAGAAATAAAGCCATTATTCAATGGAGAGCGCTACCTGACAGATAAGCAACTTTCCCAAAAGTTGAATATCAGCAGACGTACACTACAGGATTACCGGACTAAGGGTATGTTATCATATATCATGATAGGTGGGAAAGTATTATATAAAGAGTCCGATATACAAAAGATGCTTGATAATGCTTATTTGAAAGCCTGGAAGGAAAATAACATTTAATATAATAATATTATGGATAAATATATCTACGAATCTATTTTTAGAAAGCTTGAATCCATTGAAAAAATACTTACTGAAATTAAAAAATCAGGAACAATCAGTATTACGATGGAGCCAGATCCTAAACTTATCAAAATTGATGAGGCAGCTATAATAACAGGATATTCAAAAAAATACCTCTACATCTTGGTACATAAAAAAGTAATTCCTTTTTACAAGAGAGGCAAAGCAATACGTTTTGACCCTGAAACCTTGAGGGAATGGATGAGAAATAATAACATTCAAAATAAAGATATATGAAAGTAACAGTTTCATTATTAATAAATAACAGATATCTTAAAAAGGATAATACCTATGCAGTAAAACTTGCAGTTTATTTTGATGACAAATGTAAAAGGTACACTTTACCAAATAAGGTTTCGATGACGAAAGAAGAGTGGGATAAGTTGAACCAAAAGTGGCTTCGCAACAATGATTTAATCCAAAAAAGAGATTATATCACTGAAGAAAAGTCAAGAGCCTTTCATATAGTTAAAGAGCTTGGAGATAATTTTTCTTTTGAACAATTTGAGGCAATTTATAAGGGTAAACATATAAATAATAATCAAGTTCAACTATATAGACTATATCAGGAAATCATTGATTATTTATCTATTGGGCACAGATTAGGGATGTTGAACTGCCATAAAACAGCAATGAAGTCCATACAAAGTTTCGCACCTAAATTGAAGCTAACGGAAATTACGCCTATGTTCCTCAAAAATTATGAGCAATGGATGCTGGATAGCGGGAATTCAATAACAACAGTGGGTTTTTATTTACGTTCTCTACGTGTTATTATGAATATTGCCCGTAACCGTAAACTAATAACAGATGAGATGTACCCGTTTGGGTCCGGTTACAAAGGGAAATATGAAATACCAAGAGGCCATAATATTAAAAAAGCATTGAGTACAGATGAATTAAAAAGTATTATAAATGCGAAATGTCATACTAAAGAGGCGGAATTTTCGCGTGATATATGGTTATTCAGTTTGTATTGCAATGGCATGAACATGGATGATATCTTTTCTCTGAAATATGAAGATATTCAAGATGACTATATCCTATACCGTAGGGGAAAGACTCTGCGGACAATCAAAGAACAAAACCCTTTGGAGGTTTATTTGTCTAAACCGGCTTTATCGATCATAAAGAAATGGGGAAATAGGGATAAGTCAAGAAAAAACTATATCTTTTCTATATATAACTTGTCAATGACTCCAGAAGAAAGACATCGCAAAAAGTATCTGACCATACGACAAATTAATGGATACATGCAACGCTTGGCGAAGAACTTGAATATTCACTCCAAAATATCCACTATTGTGGCAAGACATACTTGGGCAACCATGTTAAAAAACAATGGAGTCTCAGTAGAAGAAATTTCCGAAAGTTTAGGGCATGTAAACCTGATTACAACCCAAAGATATCTTGATTCCTTTCCTAAAGAATATCACAAGAAGAATGCAGATAAATTATTGGACTTGCTTAAGTAAACAGAGATATGTAGAAGACAAAATAGACTCACTGACTCTTAATCAGGGGGTCACTGGTTCAATCCCAGTTGGGACCACTTAAAAATCAAGCAGTTAAGCATATTTCGCTTAGCTGCTTTTTTAATTTGCACCACAAATTTGCACCACAGGTATTTTGAGATGATAGTGTTCCTTAAGTAATGAAATTTTCTTTATTCAATATTTTGCTCCACAACTTTTGAGGAATATCCGAAAACAGTAGTTTAGTGAGCAATGATTGATCTCAAATACCGTTTTATCATAGCAACCAATCAAGTGGATTCACTCAAAATCTCTGAAATCGAAAATGTCTTTGAGTACAATAGGCATGAGGATACAATACAGATAATCAGAAAACACATTGAATATCATAAGCTTGCATTAGAACTACATTCCCCAAATATGGAGAAAGCTAGACTCAAGGAAGAAGAGATTAAATGACTAAAGAAAGAGGCAAGTATGTTATAATATTATAAGCGAAATTAGTGTTGGAACCCATAATATTCAGTTTTATATAAATATCGAGAATTTTAAAGCCTAAGTACAAGGGGCAAAGAATTTATTTTGTCTGTATGCAGTTAATGATAACAAGAAAATTTAATATGTTATAAAGCACAGATCATTGATTGTTGATTTTTTTTATGTAATTTTAGGTATTATATAATAAAAGAACAAAATGATATGATAGAGAAATTTAGCATACCTATTAATTGTTTTTGTCCTGTAACTCATCCTGTAGATAAGTGTGCAATAGCTTTCTGACGTGTATGAGAACATTCTAGAAATGAATATAAGAACGAATAGAATGTATAATAATTATTAAAAGATGAAAAATGACTGAGGAAATTCTAATGCGTTACCTTATCAGACAGACAGATATGAAAGAAGATATTGTAATTGAAAGTTGGATAAGAGAGTCGAATGATAACAAGGAAGTTTTAGAACAATTATATTTTATATTAGTCGCCACTGACAAACTAAAGATAATGGAATCTGTAGACACAGACATTGCTCTATGTAGATTCAAATTTAGATTGAAGTATAAGCGCTAAAAATAAATACAGAAATATGAATATCCAATTTAATATTTTACATATGACTAAGAATTTTCCCTGAAAAGATGGGTCTCCACTGCTTATATTTTTTATCTTTAGCAGATAGTTAACTTTAAATATCATAAATACTACTAAGAAAGGCTGCACCTATGAAGAATCTATTATCATCAAGTACAAGAGATAATACTCTAACATCCATGCTATATTTTTTGAAAGTAAAACACACAAAATCATATGCAAATAAGCATTTTAATGAGCATCCACATAAATATAATATGCTAGGATTATCTAAAATGTTATCTCATTTTGGAGTCGAAAATCTAGGTGTAAAGGCAAATGATAAAGAGGAAGATATTCTCGCCTTAGAGACTCCCTATATCGCTCATATAGGAAGTGATTTTGTGACCGTGTACAAAGTGACAGAATCAGAAATAAGTTTTATTCGAGATGGAAAGGAAATAACAGTCTCACTGGAAGAATATCTCAAAATATGGTCTGGAGTAGTATTACTTGCTGAAACCAATGAGAATTCTATGGAGCCAGAATATAAGAAAAATAGGAAGAGTGAATTTTTAGGCAGAATACAAAAAATGCTGTTAATCCTAGCTATAGCAGTTCTTTCTATTATTTTGCTTATTCATAATGATATATACCATAATATTGGCTTAATACTCTTACTGATACTATGTGTAATTGGAGTCTATATTGGTTATTTGCTCGTTATTAAGCAATTGAATATTCACAGCAACTATGCAGATAAAATATGTTCACTATTCAGTAAAAGTGATTGTAATGACGTATTAGATTCACCAGCTGCTAAGTTTATGGGTATAATCAGTTGGAGTGAACTGGGTTTAAGTTATTTTACATCCAATATTATTCTCATTTTATTTGCCCCTTCCTTATTGTCTTTCTTGGTGATAATAAATATTTGTGCAATTCCCTATAGTTTTTGGAGCATTTGGTATCAAAAGTTTAAGCTTAAACAATGGTGTCCACTTTGCTTAGTTGTTCAAGTATTATTTGGGGCTTTATTTATTGTAAATCTTACATATGGATTTGTACAAATACCTGATTTTACAATTATTAGCTTCTTATCAGTTGGTACAATCTATGCTATACCTTTTTTTACTATAAATTTAGTATTACCTAAATTCACAGAGGAGCGGAAAATAGAACGCATTACTCAAGAGTTTAATAGCTTTAGAATAAACGAGAATGTATTTCTACCACTATTAAGAGATCAACCTCGTTATGAGTTAAACAAAAATACTTCACGCATTCTTTTTGGAAATCCTGAGTCTAAAAATCTACTTACCATATTTACCAATCCACATTGTGAACCATGCGCAAGGATGCATATGCGGGTGGAGAACCTCTTAAGCGAAGTAGAGAATAATTTTTGCATACAATATGTACTTACCTCGTTCAATACAGATTTAGATTCAAGTAGTGAATTTCTTATATATATAAACAACAACAAATCAATAGAGGAACGAAATAAAATCTATCATGAATGGTTTCGAGGAGGGAAATATAAGAAAGAAGAGTTTTTCAGAAAATACAAATTCACATATAAGAGTGTAAGTGAAGAGTATAAGCAGCATAAAATATGGAAAGAACAAGCAAAACTAATGGCCACGCCTATCATCATTCTAAATGGATTTGAATTGCCCAAAAATTATAATATTGAAGATTTGAAGTACCTGATAATTTAAATGTCGATTAAAGTAGCCCACTGAAAAATCTCAGAGCAACAGAAAAAAAAGAAATGTCTCAAACAATTCAAAATATGCAAATCCCTAAAATAATACACCAGATATGGTCAGGCGTTGATGAGTCTCTTCCCAAACACTTTGAGATATTAAGTGAAACATGGAAGGAACACCATCCTTCTTGGAGATATATAGTTTGGAATAATCAAATGATGAATTTATTTGTTCAGGAGCATTATCCTCTATTTTGGGATGTATACAGTGCTTTTCAGTACAATATTCAACGATGGGATGCCATTCGTTACTTGATATTGGATAAATTAGGAGGAATGTATGTAGACTTTGATTATGAATGCCTTGAAGCACACGACTCTTTACTTAAGACAAAAATATGCTGTTTTGCATCGGAGCCAGGAGAAAATGGAAGCGAATTAAATGGGAAGAAGTATTTCTTTAATAATGCCTTGATGGCGTCTGTACCCAATAGTCTTTTTATGAAGACTATCATAGATTTTGTATTTTCATACAATAGAAATGAAAGAGAAAAATACAATTATCCAAAAGGATTTGAGGTGTTGATTACGACAGGTCCCATAGCTTTAAATAAATTATATGAAGAGTACGAAAGCAAAAGCGATGTTTATATAATACCTTCTAAGCATGTTTCTCCTATTACATCGGGTGAGTCACGACAGATTTTATTAGAGAATAGAACCGACAAGGAAATAGAAGAAAAGTTTCAAGAAGCCTACTCCGTTCATTATTTCTTTAGTGAATGGATGAGAACAAAAAACTAATAGAAAAATATTGATTCTAAATAACTATTGTTAAGTTGCAGAACGATAGTAAAAGAAGCATAGTCTGCAATACTTTTAAACTTATTAATTATGAAAGAATTCAGCAAATTGAAATTAAAAATGTTCACTGAAATGAATGAAGTAGAAATGAAGAATATTATGGGCGGCGGCGGATATGGTGAAAATGGTGATGGCTATTGTAGAATGACTTGTAATGGGGAAAATCGATATATAACCTGTTATGGTGTGTGTATAAATGAAACTCCGCATACTATAAAATGTGTGACAGACCAAAACATGGTATCTGGAAGCATTTATTGTCCTCCAAAAAGTTAATTCAATAAATAGATATCGGAAGAAAGTGTTCTTTCTTCTGATATCTATAAAAAGTAGTTTTAATTTTAAGAAAGAAAAAATGGATAGTAGAATTGTAGTGAAATGACTAATCCCTGACTATTACCCTACTCGACGCTATAGATTGTGACTCTACATGCCTACGCATGATAGTCAAGAGGCATAACACCTACTATCTTGCAAAACTTGCATGAGAGAAGTTTTACCCTCGTGAGAGAGAGTACATCGGTATTAGTGATACAAGTATCAGTTTCTTACAAATGAGGTGTGTATTGGATTCGAACACTTAGTAAATAGAGTTGGATTACCTTGTATATTGATAACTATTAGGCTATATTAAGTAAGTGATAGGTTTATTCACCCCTTATAGGATGCTAAGAAAAGTTTAAAATGGTTGAACTAAACCCACAGTAAAGAATATAAAGAGCAAACTTTTGAAAAGAAGATTAGTTTCATAATTGAGGATAAAAGGATTTGCCTTGAAAATATATATTTAAATTATGATGGCACCGATAAGAGGCTATGTGCTAGATAATTTGTCTTTTAATAGACTAGACTTAAGGAAAATTAACTGATATAAGTTAAGATTAAGCTAAATGACTTCAAATAAATACAATATTAAGAGTGATGGAAATATCCTATTGTGTGCCAGTTACAGTAATGATTCCTGTTTATAATGCGGAATCGTTCTTACGAGAAACAATTGATTCTGTTCTTTGTCAGACATATTATGACTTTGAACTTCTCCTACTAGATGATGGTTCTACTGACAGTAGCATTGACATTATTAAGTCATACAAAGATTCTCGAATATGTTATATCTCTTGTTCTCATGATTTTGTTGGAACTCTTAATAAAGGACTTGATATAGCCAAAGGTAAATATCTTGCTCTATTAGATCATGATGATCTGATGATGCCTCACAGACTGCAAATGCAGTATAATTATTTAGAATCCAATCTTAACATCATAGCTTGTGGAGGTTATATGCATTCTTTTGGTTGGTACTCAAAAGAAATTAAAGCTCCATTAGAATATAATGAGTTGATTAATGAAATGATTATACGAAGTCCAATGCTTAACCCGACTGGATTTATTCGAAGAGATGCTATAGTGTCACATAACATTAGATATCAAAAAGGCTATTCATTTGCTGCCGATTTTAAGTTTTGGGCAGATCTTGTCAAGGTTGGAAAAGTAGTAAATATACCGAAAATACTTACCCTATATAGGACATATAATCAACAGACTAGCATTGTTTTTCGTAAAGAGTCGTCTGTTGGAGCACATAGTATTCAACTAGAAATAGTTGAATATTTGTTATCTCTAGTTGATAAGAAAAGTAGAATTTATGATACCCTAAATGAGAAACTTATTCCTGCTCTGGATGATTTAGGAGAATTGTCATTTTTTTCGGAAAAAGTTTTTTTCTCTTTTATGTATGAAGTCATTAAGGGTATTCACAAAGAAGAAGCAATAATGTTATGAAAACTCTAAAAATCCATTGTTAGGGCTTCATTTCAATTGGAATTATTATACATCTGTAGAGGTAGGTTCGGACAAATGACAGTTGTTCTGTTAGTTAAATACCTCTTTGTGTTTATTTTAAAATAATCCTTAGAAATGCCAATTACTAAAATAGAATGAAAAACAATATAAAAATAGGGTATCTTATTTCTTATGATTACAAGTATATGAAATATTCTCTCCCAACAGTTTATTCCTCCGTTGATTATATTGTACTTGCGATAGATAAAGAAAGAATAACATGGAATGGGGAATCCTTTGAAATAGAAGACTCTTTTTTTCACTGGGTAGAATTTTTTGATACTGAAAAAAAAATACATTTTTATGAAGATGTTTTTTATCTATCTAATCTTACCTCTATGGAATGTGAGACAAGAGAGAGGAATATGCTTGCGCAATTTATGGGAGAAGGTGGATGGCATATACAAATGGATGTTGACGAATATTTTTTAGACTTTGCAGGTTTTGTAGAAAGCCTCAAGTCACTGGATACAAATATCCCAACCACTATATATGCTAAATGGATTACTATCTTTAAACAAAGTGATTCAGATATGTTTCTTATTAATTCTAATGAGACCTTTCCATTAGCAACAAATACTCCTTCGTATAAAATGGCAAGGAATACAGGGCGACTAGAAAGAAATTTAAGTACAGATTTCAAGGTATTACATCAAAGTTGGGGTAGAAGTGAAGAGGAATTAATGTTGAAATTAAGGAACTGGGGGCATAATATTGATTTTGAAATCAATGCTTATTTTAATTTATGGAAAGCCATAAATAGGCACACTTATAAATATATAAAGGATTTTCACCCAACAAATCCGACTTTATGGAAAGCCTTAGAGCACGTGGAGGCTAGGGATATACCCATGTTAATAAAAATATTTCAAGAATAATTTTTTTACACAAATAGTCGGAGCTATCACCCCATCACCCCATACTCTTTAATCCTCTCCTTACAAATACGTTTAGTAATATCCCGAAGAAGTTCCACTTTCAGCAACAAAGCATCAATATCCTCCCTCGTCACCAAAAACTTAGGATTATACCGAGCCTCCACATAAGCATCCTTTAACAACGTAAACAACCGCTTCTCCTCCGCCGTATGCTGAGGGAAAACCTTTGCCAAATCCTCAGAGTAATGTTTAACCGACGAAGACAGCTTAGCTAAATTATGTTGCTTATTACTCCTCAACGTAAAAGCCAAGCGGATAGTATGATAATAATTTTCAGAGGCTTGGTGAAGTTGAAAAGAAGCCATTACATATTTGCCTTTTTCATGAGCGAACAAAGTTTGTTCTAAAAAATCATTTGCTCTTGTAAACTTGTCATTAAAATATTCTTCTGCCTGTAGCTGTATCTCTTTAAAATTCAGCTTTCTTCTTCTCGCAAGTTTAAATTTACCGCTATCATAGAGGATTATACCCTCCTGCTTTAGTTGAGTATAAAAGTATCTGCCCTCCTCCAACTGACTATTAAGCGTCTTAATATCCTCGTTGATAAACTGAACAGGCGTTTGCGTTTCAGGGTTTTTGTAATACAGATTATCTATATTATCCAGAGCATGCGAGGCTTTCTTATTGAGCATACCGCTTGTAACGACCAAAATATCATAATCGGACATAAACAATGTAGGTATGCCGAACTCTACACGCTCATCATATTCCACATACTTACCTGTAGCATAACTACCGTAAAGAATAATCATTTCCGCTTGTGGCAGGCGTTCCCTTATCTTACTGACAAGAAAATACAAGTCTTCCTGTTTACGCTTGGGCAGATGTGAAATTGACTTTTTCATGAGAAAGTATTTTGATACGAACAAAAATAGTTAATTATTAGTTTACAGCCACTTTATAATTTTATATAAATGCAACGTAGATATAAAAATAAGAAATAACTTTTATATTTGTAATAATAAACTCCGGCTGTGATTTTTATTTGCCCCACGCACCTTTGCGGGCAGATAACACAAACCCCGCAGGCGAAGCACGAAGCTGAAACTAGTAATCACAAAAGCTTGCTACCCTTAGCAGGCTTAAAAGCGGATGTTTATGAATCAGAAAAATAACGATTTCACGCACCTGGTCGGACACGCATGTTCAGCCCTCCCCCTGTCTCACCTGGCAGTAAAAGAGAAGTACAACAACTATCCTGTATGCCTGATAAGATATATGGAAAAAGGCAATCTCCTGGATTATGTGGAAGTCAGTTTTGACAAAGAGAATGCCTCCCTGACCTTTATTATGGACAAAGAAGATAAGTGCTATTCAGCATCAATCCATTTCTATGAACCCAAAGATGAGACCTTATTCATCATCTTTTTACGTCAGTTCTCAAAATATTACAGTTACAGAAAAAAGTGCTGGATATTGAAAGACTCGATTTATTGTAAAATAGAAGAAAATGAAGGAACACACTTCTATTTTTATAAAATGCCGACTCCATAAAAATTGGAACAGAATCTTAAGCCAAAGGCAGTTTTTCTGCCCTTGGCTTAATTGGTCAATCATTTCTCTTTAAGCATTTTAATCTCACTATCCAGTTTCTCATTCTCTTTTCTGTTCCTTTCAATCTGCTCCTGCTTCTCGATCTGCTCCCTCAGCTTCATTTCATAATCAAGAATTTGATTCTTCAAACCCTTTACCTTCTTTATACTGTCGGGAGAACCAAACATACGCTCCAGATGAAACACATCATCGGTATAAATACCACCGTTCATCTTCACAAAACGGTATTTCCAATCAGCATCCGTCAACTCATTATTGGTCTGATACTGATTATAATTACCCAATAAAGAACACAATAAACCGAGTGAAATAAGAACAATAGCAATAAAGTTCCTGCTCTTTTTAAAATCAATCAAATATTCATTCCTTACTATACTTGGCATTTTAGCTATCTGCCGTAACTCTTCCACCTTTTCATTCAGAAATTCGGCAGATGCTTTATTGGCTTCTTCCTGCAATCGGGTCGTAACACTAATTACAGCATTAACAAACTTTTTTAAGTCTTCTTCGTCTATTGCTTTCTTAGCCTGCCCGATCGTATCGGATATCTTATTCAACAGATCGGTGTTCAGAGCAGATTCGATATTACTCTGATTGCCCTGTTCATTTTTCTTGTTGAACTTTACACACTCTTCTTTTATCTCGGACAGCGTTTGAGAAAAGCTATCGAGCATAATTTCCAAATCCTGATTTTCTGTTTTCATACTTATCTGCTCCTTCCTATTTTACGATTAGTCTTCTTATTAATTTTCTCCTGTTCATATCTCATCCGTCTGGCAAACTCCTCTTCCTCGGCATCATTACCATGTGCTATAAAGCCAGTACCCCATGAATCAGACTTAGACAATAAAGCAACATTATTGCTATCTGTTTCCTGAGATGGTTGGATAGTTCGCTGATTAGTTTGCTCGTTACTCGGTCTCTTACTTGGTTGGTTCGTTTGCCTTTGTCGTTGTTCTTGTTCTTGCTGCTTCTGCTGCCTTTCCTGCAAGAGTTTGTCTATTTTGGAATAGCTGAAACTGCGATCCAGATCAGAACCTTTGAAGCTGACAGTACCTGCCGTAAAAGAGATACCCTGCACCTCGCTGGTCTGCCCCTTGTATTGAAAGACAATCTCGATTCCTTTTTCTTTCAACAGCCTGTTAAAGTCATTCCTGTTGGCGGACTTATCCAAAGCACCCTTAACAGCATTATATACCTGATACTTGGTTTTGTCCTTCCCTCGCAGTCGATGCTGTTTGACTTTCTCTTTGCCTTTACCATAGGTTAAGCCGTATTTATCCTTTAGTTTTTTACATACAGCCTCATTTCTATATCGGTCGTTTTTATCACTTATTACTTTACCGTTATTGTCAATACGGTTATAGACTAAATGAACATGGGGAATCCCATTGTCGAAATGACGGACTAGTATATACTGGGTATCTCTTATATTCATACCCTCCATATACTCTTTAGCCAGTTTTATCATAGCTCCATCACTTAAGCGGTCTTTATCCTCTATGGAATAGCTTAAAGAAATATGTCCTACAGGATGCTTTATCTTGGGTTTCATTAACCGTTGGGTATGGAAACTTTGCACAATGCTTTCGAGACTACCTAGCAATACACCGTCAAAAGAAAGAAGCTTGGCTTCTTCTTTATTCATTACATAGCGGACGCATCCGTTAAAAGCTGCTCTTTTCATAACTTTTCCAATCATGTGACAGTTGGTTAATGATATTTACAATTACTGCTTTAAGATTTACCAGATCTTTAGCGACATGGGTAAAGCCCTCCTTGTTGGCAGCACGTGCCAGTTGGTTCAGGTTATTGGCTTCTCCTGAGAGCTTGCGGAGGGTTTCCGCATCGCTTTTACTTATTCGCTGAACAATCTTGCCCGAGAGTAAAACGGCACGTGTAAACTTGCTTAAAGTCACTCCTGCGTCTTTGGCTCTTTTCTTTAGTGCCTGGTATTCTATTTCCAGAAAGCGGGCACTCAGCACTTTCTTTTTGGTCTTCTTTCCGACCAGAGATTTATTAGATTCAATAATATTTTTATTCATAAATAATTCAATAATTAATTTAAAAAGATACTTATTAGATAAACCCTCCGAATAAAATTGCCGACCATCGGGAGCAATTTTCCTCTTTGGCGATAGCCAAAGCAAGGTGGGAAATGTATACATTTCCATAACCTTGCCATGAGCGGTCTTTAAGGGGGATAGCTGCTGCCCGAATCAGCAGATGGGGATAAATATACAGCCTTATAGCTGCTGTTCGGACAGAGGCAAAGGATCAGGATTCAGGAAACCCGGCACACTGAACAGGATGTTTTAACTGAGGTCAGTGCAATGAGTATTTCCTTTCAAGGGACACCACAATAATTCATCGGTCGGGGAGCGCCCAACGGCTAGGGGGGAGACCACTCCTCCCGACGAGTGTAAAACGGATACTGTAAAAATCATTGTTGTGTATCCTCCTTTAGCTTTCTTAATCCCAGATCGACAATCTTGGGTTTGCCTGCTCTCATCCATGCGTCCAGTTCCTCCAAGTCGAACCGCAATGATTTACGAACTCGTATAAACGGAATCGCATTTTGATTTACGAGGTTGTAGATGTACTTTTTCTCAAAACCTGTAAATTCACTGGCTTCTTTCAGTTTGACTAATTTCTTAGGATTTTCTTCTTTCTCTTTTTCTCTGAGAAAAGGAAATACTTTGGGAATAAGCTTTTCATCAATAACTTCACTTACCCATTTCTTAATGAGCTGTTCCAACGATTTTTTATTAAACAATTCTTCCATAAAGCAAATAATTTTGGTGATACAAAAAATTTCTATGGAGCAAATATCTTAATAATCAAAAAGTTATGGAATTAGAAGTATTTATATGTGTAATGCAATGTAATACAGCGAATTATCACACACTGAGATGGTGTAGTATTTCCTATATTATTCATAGTATTTGATTTTAGAATACTATTGTTCAGTTTCGACCGAAAATAAATAATTTGAAGCATGAGAAATTGTGTGTTTTGCTCAGTATTAATAGAAAAAGCCCCCTTATAATGGAAAGTTTCCAATATAGGGGGGACATTTTTTCGAGAAAAAAATATATTATTTCTTTTCTTGATCTAAAATTTTCAGGAAGGTGTTTCCTCTTTCTGTTATTTGGAATTTTTGAGATGGATGATTTATGTTATTGGGGATGGTATGCTCAATAAGTTTGTCCTCAATCAATTTTGTGATTATTTTATTGAGCTGTCCTGAAACTTGTTTCTGCCCAAGTTCTACGGATAATTCCTTTCTCGATAAAGCCTTGTTTGTAAGTATTAATAGAATTTCCGCATACAATGATTTGTTTTGCAACTCTTGCTGTAACTCTTGCTGTAACTCTTGCTGTAACTCTTGCTGTAACTCTTGCTGTAACTCTTGCTGTAACTCTTGCTGCTTAACAAACTCCTTTTTTATAAACTGAACCTGAAACGATAATCCTGTTTCTCTCCACTTAAATTCTATATCGGGATATTCTTTCAATTCGTCAGCAATCATTTTTAACCCATTTCCCCACTGGTCGATAATGCCCAGACGCTTGAAAACAGGTGCAATTATTTTATTCTTTGCATCAGACTGACGGCTTTCCATTGCAGAATAGTCAATAGATGGAGGAAGTAGTCCGGGGCTTGTAATCTCAATCATATCATCATAGATGGCAACTTTTATGTCTTTCCCTGTCAAAGAATAATCACGATGGACGACTGCATTCCGTATAGCTTCTCTAATGGCTTTAAGCGGATATTCCCAACGAGATATCGTATAAACGCCTTCAACTGTAGCCCCTTTATTGATATGGCGAAGAACAAAGTTGTAGGCTTCTTCGGCTTGCATCGAAATGTCTGTGCTTATAGTTTTCTGATCTATAAACGTTTCGGACTTAGTGCCTTTAAAACGTGCACATTCGATTTTGGCAAAGTGAAACAAAGAATTACGCAAATTATCATCCGAAAATAATATAAGTGCCTGAGTTGGATATAATACCCCCTCAACGTCTTTTACAAGTTCTAACTTTTTCAGTGCTTGGAGGTCTAAATCTTCACTTGTCTTATCCTTGTATATTTGCTTGAAGCTGTCATATTTAAGTGCACTCAAAGGTTTATCAAGTACAATTTCACTATCAAAAGACAGATTTCGTTTTCGTCTTTCAAGTTCGCCAATAATATTTTCATCCGCCTGACGATTGGTTGAGCCGACACGTATAAAAGTACCGTGTAATTTCCCTAAATCCTTCACATAATAAGGAGGGGTATTTCCTCTGTATATAGTTACTCGTATAAGATGCTTGTCTCCTTCGGACAAAAATGTTATATCAGGAATTATTGTCGGATAACATTTGGTATAAATGATATTACTTATCTGCTCCTCGATGGAGGTCAAATCATCTTCGGGCAGACCAACCACTTCATGAGGATTATCTTTTACCCCTAGGAAAAGTTCGCCACCTGCGTCATTTGAAAATGCCACAATTGTTTTCGCTAAATCCGAAGTTTTAGGCAATTGCTCCTTAAACTCTAATCGGCGACCTTCTGGTTGAGATAATATTTTTTTAAAATTCATATGTTGCGTATATCTAAATTCTATGGTCTAATCAAAAACGAAAAACTCTTTTATCCTGTCTTTCGGCTTTATTTTGAGAAATTCATTTTGTGCGGTTTTTATTCTTTCACTCGTGTAATGCTCCAGTTTCTGATTCGGTATATTGGGATTTGGGCGAAAGTTAGAAGTAATATATTCCATTATAAATTGATCTTTGCCATCAAAGCCCTGACGATATATTTTACCTATTTCAATCCCCTCTTCAACAAATTGAACCAATTTTATAAGCCCTTTACTCCAAATAAGTTTATTGACTGGGGTAGCTCCCATCATTATTAAAACAAAATCACTCTTATATTCTGACAGAACACATTTATATGCTAATAGATTTTCCCAGACTCTTGTTATCCATTCGGGTTGCCTTCTTGAAATATGGGGTATTCCTGTTTCTTCTTCTTTTTGTGCTCTGTATTTCGTAAATAGGTAGTCTAAAGATTTCTCTGCTTTTGATTGCTTTTCCTTTGTTATAACATTCCTATATATGTATTCCTTCAATGTTATTTCTTGTTCGGTCAAAAATTTAATGGCTTCGTCAGCCGTAAATCCTCTTGCCTGTATTTGAAAATCCATGTAATGAGCATCAAAAGCAAAGTCGTTAAATTTCCATGAAAGATATTCCACATACAGACAGATACCAAAAAAGCTTTTTATGAAAAATGTAATTATTTTCCAACCGTACCTAATAAGAAAGTTTTTATCAGCTACATTTTCATTATTCCGATTGAAATAGTCATTCAGCCGAGAAAGTTTCTTCCTTAAAAGTATTTTTCTATATGTTGCTAATTCATCCATTTGCGAGTTTAGTTAGTATTTCTGCAACATCTTTTTTCTGGTCTTGCGTAAAACCTCCTAAATATTGCTCTGTGGTAGCAAAAGAAGCATGCCCGAATCCTTTTGAAATATATGCTGTTGATACCCCATTTCGTAAAAGTGTTGTCGCCCACGAATGGCGTGCCACATATGTTGTGACTTTTGCATCTATGCCCAAACGTTTAGCTATCCGCTTCATATAAGCATTAATACTACGGATGGTTATATGAGTTGTATGATAGATATCATCGGGGGTCATAGTACTATTTATTACATCAAATATATGATTTTTATTCAAACGTTCTTTATTTCCCCATCGTTTAATTATAGCTGCTACTGGTTCGGAAATAAATATTTCGAGAGGCTCTTGTATTTTTCGGGTTCGAATCGTTTTCTTACGATGAAAATAAATAAAATTACCATCTATATTTTCATATTTCAAAGCAAATATATCAGCCATATTCATTCCGTTGCAATAGAAGCTGAAAAGCCATAAATCACGAGCTTTGGCTTCTTCCTCGGTTAAAGGTTCGTACTTAACTATTTCGGTAATTGCAGATTCGTCTAATGCCTTTTTGATATTGTTTGCTTTAGGAATTTCATATTTGCGATGGCTTTTCATTCCGAAGGGGTATTGGTCTTCGCTGATTATTTTATCGGCTTTAGCTATGTTTATGATAGCTCTTAATGATCGCAGATAAATTCCAATAGTTGTAACAGATCTTCCATTCTCCAACATATGCCGTTCATAAGAATTGAGAAAATCTACGGTTACATTCTTAAATTCCAGTTTAGGGGAAAAGGAACGTAAAGATTTTAAAGCATCAATATAGGATCTTGCTGTGCCAATTCGTTTTTCATCTTCCAGTTTTCCAATGTACACTTCAAAGCTGCTATAAACATCCTGTTTGTCTGCCCTTTGTTTTATTTGCTTATCATAGAATAGTACTTCAAAAGCTTCAAAAGAAAACGTGTCGCCTAACAATTCAACAGTTTTGGTTGCTTTAACTCTTAGAGCCTCCATATCCGTTTTCAACTTCTTCAATACCTTATCTTTCAATTGAACCGAATTTAGCCTATCCCAATCTTCGGGGGAGAGAGAAAAATCCGTATTATATCTTTTCTTCTGCTTGTTGTAATAAATTACGAGTTTAACAGGACACCTCCCATCCTTTAAAATTCGGCGAGTGTCAAAGAATAATGTAGCTGTCGGTTGTTTGGAATAAAAGGTACTCATGGCATTGTCAATTGAAATTTTTTATGGCTCGTGGTGCAAATTAATTTGCACCAAAATTTGCACCACAAGTGTACAAAATATAATGATAATTTGCACCACGGTTAATATTTATTAACATTTTTAAAGTTTGTAAATAACTGTATATCAATTAGTAATGAAAAATTCTGAAATAGAATGAAATGGCTAAAATCTGACTCATAATCAGTATGCTTATTTTACTTTAGTTTCTTTTATATTTCAACTCTTACTACTGTTTTAAAATATCAAAAATGAGGTAATTGAATTTGTAGCCTGTCTGTCGCTCCAGTAATAATATTTTTTTATAATCTATTTTGCTTTTTCTTTAAATTTTAATGAATAACCCCGAGGCAAGCCCCGAGGTATCAAATGGACTTTATTATTTGTTTCCGACCCAAGGATCAGGGAATTAAACCACTTTAAGATTAAACTAACACCCTATAAAAATTACGAAACATTTAAGAATATTTTGAAGAATATCAGATGTAAAATATAATTATCATTCAATCTCATTATACCTTTCCTTTGCCAATCTGAATTTCCATCCCATAAAGTCCACCAACGACTGAGGCGAAAGAACCTTAATCGTATCAGCAAAACCGAAGAACTCCCTTTGAAGTTCCTGATTGATTACGACATTTAGTTCAAATATCATGGAGCCATCCTCTTGGGTTTCTATCAGTTTTTGGCTTTTATGGAAAGGCTTAGTCTGCACATAAGGAGCATTCTGTTGATCTACCCAGAAATGAACAGTTTCTGTTTTCATCCCAATGTTTTTAGTAACACCGATAACATCAGAGAAGAAAGTTTGGGAATCAAACAGATTATTATCTATAAATCGTTGTTTTTCTGCGATCTCGATATTATGTATCCTGTCCAAAGCCAGATTAATTAACGAGCCTTTTCGTCGTCCAAATACAAACCAGCGGTTACGGTATTCTTTTAGCAGATAGGGGTAAAAGATAAACGTATTTGCCGAGCGGGCTTTAAAGGAACGGTATTTTATATTTAGTACTTGTTTATTTACAATCGCATTGTAAATAACATCGAGATAGTCCAGTCCTTTCAGGTTCTCGTTTTTCTCAAAATCAATTACAGGAATGGTCTTTTGCTTTGCGGAGGTAACATGATCTTCCAATCGGCTGACAATATCTCCCATGTCTGAGAAATAAGAAAAGCCTTTGAATTGGCGGAGTACTTCAACAGCCACCGACATTGTTTTAAGGTCTTGTTCCGATAAAGGTGTATTGGTTATGCTGTAATCTTCATCCTCATATTTATAGTATTTGTTATCATAAACGACAATAGGTGCATTGTAACCCAGTTTTTCACTGCGCATCATCTGGATATCCATCTGTACAGTGCGTTTACTAATACCTTTATCTATACCTTCGTATTCATAGAGGGCATCTGAACAGGCATTTATCAAATCCTCAAGAGTCCACTGCCTGTATTTATTTTTCAAACAAACATCTATTGTTTTGTAGCGAATGAGGGCGTTACGGTTTACGGGCATAGTCTATTTCATTTAATCCTGAAGATGGATTTATTATCTGTATTTGTTCTAAATATAGTTTATTGAAAGTGAAGATAAAGTTTCGATAGACCTTCTCTCTATTTACAAAAGTTACGATATATGATATTTGATATTGATTATCTGAAATCTTCTGTAATTTACCCAATCGAGGTTTTGATAATATACCCATGGAGAGAAACATATTTGCTATAGAGTGGCAATACTTTTCAATATCTTCTTGTTCAATATACTTTTCTTTAAAATATGAAATCGCTTCAGATTTTGGATTTCTTAGATCAAAAGGAAAAATTATAAAATACTTTCCCCGGCTATTATCAGATAGTACGATTGCTTTATATTCCTCAACCATCCAACCTATCAATTCTCGATACTTTATCTGAAATATATCTATAGTATCCTGATATTTAGACCAAATTGAATCATTCAGAAGAACTATACTATTGTTTACATATTGAGGCTGATTACTAGAAATTGTTTCCGAATAAGGATATTCTTTCTTCAAATATTTCTCAATTTCCGCTGTATTTTGACTTGATGAAAATAGAGGAAACAAAAAAGATATTATCATTAAAAACACTTTCATATAATCTGTTTTCTCAAAAATAATAAAAATATTTCCATCTACGCAAAAATACTGCGCATTCTGTATTTTTCTTTGCATCATAAAACGATAAAAGTAAAATGAAAACAACCATACAACAAAAACTAAAAGACATAGAAAAAGAGCATAGCATAAAAATACATTATGCTTGCGAATCCGGCAGCCGTGCATGGGGATTTCCATCACCCGACAGCGATTACGATGTGCGATTTATATATTCACGCCCATTGGAAGAGTATTTGTCGATACAAACAAAGAAAGATCATTTGAGTTTCCCAATCAACGACGAATTGGATATATACGGCTGGGATATATCAAAGGTGCTACAAGTGATAGCTAAATCGAATACTACACCTTTTGAATGGTTACAATCGCCTGTCGTTTATCTCGAAGATAAAACATTCAAAGATGAATTATGGGCTCTCAGCCAAGACTATTTCTGCCCACGGAGCAATATACATCACTATTTGGGTGTTGCCAAAGGAGCGATGGAGACTATGCAAGCAGAAGAGATAAAAATAAAGAAGCTATTTTATGTTCTTCGTCCGTTGCTTGCGGCTCTTTGGTGTGCCAAACGCGATACGATAGCACCGATGAGTATATTTCCATTAATGGATTTATTGCCTGACGATTTACGCAAAAAGATTTTATCTTTGATAGATTTGAAATCGACAGCCGTTGAAAGCTATCCGATAAAAATAGATACAGAGATAAAATTGTGGATAGATAAAACTTTTGACTATAGCTCACAAGCATCAGGAACGATGGAAAGAAAAACACTTGATGTAGAATCTGCGAATATATTTTTCAGAAAAACAATATTGAAATGACCATACAGGAAATAAAAGATAAAGGCTTGCTGCTTTTCGAATGTATAAGTGGCAGCCGTGCCTACGGATTAGATACTCCTGAATCGGATACCGATCTGAAAGGTGTATTCTATCTGCCGAAAGATAAGTTCTACGGATTGGAGTACATCTCTCAGATAAGTAATGAGACGAATGATGAAGTGTATTATGAATTAGGGCGTTTTGTGGAATTGCTTTGCAAAAACAATCCGAATATATTGGAGGTATTAGCTTCGCCCGAAGATTGTGTCTTGTATAAGCATCCATTGATGGATAAACTCAAACTTGAAATGTTTCTCTCCAAATCGTGTAAAGATACTTTTGCAGGCTATGCTCATTCTCAAATACGCAAAGCCAGAGGATACAAAAAGAAGATTGTGAATCCGATGGAAAAAGAACGCAAAAATGTACTCGATTTCTGCTATATACTGGAGGGGCATACTTCCGTTCCTTTCATGCAGTGGCTTGAACGGAAGAAACTGAAACAAGAGCTATGCGGGCTTAGTTCGATACCGCATAGTAAAGGTTTATATGCTTTGTTTTATGACTACGACAGGAAATTTGGATATCACGGTATAGCTAACCATACCAATGCGAATGAAGTCTCGCTGTCTTCGATAGAGAAAGGAGAAAAAGAGATTGCTTATCTGAGTTTCAATATAGAAGCCTATTCAAGTTATTGCAAAGAGTATAAGGAGTATTGGGATTGGGTGGCAGACCGAAATGATAACCGCTATAGTACTAATCTGAATCATGGCAAGAATTATGATTCGAAAAATATGATGCACACCATACGCTTGTTACAAGTGGCGGAAGAAATATTACGGGATGGAACACTAAAGGTAAAGCGTCCAAACCGAGAACAATTGCTTGATATAAAATCGGGCAATATGGATTATGACGTCTTGTTGGCAATGGCTGATAAGTTGATGGAGAGTATAGAAAATTACGCTTTGACTTCATCTTTGCAGGATTTGCCTGATAAGGAAATGGCAGAAAAAGTGTTGGTGGGGATGAGGAAGGAATTGTATAAATGAGAAAAATATGATCATGGATAAAGAAGACTTATTAAAAATATCAAAAGCAGACTTAGCATCCTCAAAGGTGTTGTATGATAATGGAATATATCATCAGGCTTTTTCTACATTTCATCAATCAGTTGAAAAAGCTACTAAATTTTTAGCCCTATCCGTCGGTGGAATTTCAGAGAAAGATCTTAAAAATAAAATGAGTCATAATGGCATCAAGTTATTCGAGGAACTTTTTAGAATATTAGCTTCTAGAGTAGATTTTATACCCATAGACGAAATAAAATCTAATGATTTCAAGATGTTGATAGGGCAAATGAATGAAATGACAGATCCAGAGAGGGTAGCTTTTATAAAAGAGGAAATTCAGTCTCATGTTTTAGCTCCTTATCCAATTCCGATTAATGATCTTTCTATGCCACTACAACTTGTTCTCGATTATATGAAACAGCTTGGAGTAACAGACGAACGTATTGTTGGTCCAATGAAAGAATGTGATTATAGGTATCTTGAAAAAAGGATGATGACAAGTACCTTGAATACTATTATAACTGTAAATTTTACAGGTAAAGCTATACCACTGCTATTTAGTTTTACGGTATTTACAAACTATTTTAGGGCAGACGAGCTTAGATATCCAACCCTCAAATTAGGGAACCCAACTGAATACTTTTCTAAGAGTAATGTATATGTTCTCGAATTACCTTTTTTTATTGTGATGTTTGGAAAGACTTTAGAAATTTTGGAGAAAATAAATTGGACTATTGAAGATATACCCTTAAAAGAATAAAAGATATTTAAGAAAAAATCTACGCAAAAAGACTGCGTATCTCCTAGTTTCCTTTGCATCATAAATCAATACATAAGAAATTATGATTTTAAAAATTAAAAGTAACAATGACCGCCTGTTAGATATTCTTTATAAGAATCCCGACACCGACAATGGGTTATATTTCAAGACATTGAAAAACGGGCAGATTGTAGGCAAGACGGTCAACAAAAACTATTACGAAGTTGTATTTCAAGATACCAAGTATAGTTATATGCCCGAAGAGGCAAACCAAATAGACTATCAGAGTTATTGTACGCCATTGGCGGTATTGCATATCTGCAACGAACTATTTGGACATATACTCAAAAGCAAAGATGAATTTTCGAGCAAAGAAATCGGATGGCTTGGCATTACTCAGGGAGAAGCCGATACCGAAAATTGTACAATCGAAGTAACATCATTCTATATCGATTCCAACTGGTACAGAAATGGTAAATTTCTTCTATGCAAATATTTTGAAGGCATAGAGATCGTACAGCAATCGAACCGTATTTTTAGATTGAGCGTTTCGGCAAAAAGCGTATTCGAGGCATTCAATTTATTAGCTTTGACATCGCTATTTACCCATGTAACCAATGATTACGGGATGTTTACCTATATTGATGACAGCCTTGCTCAAAAATACGGGCGCATATTGACAAATATTGACAATGTCCCTTATTTCGTATTTTACCTGTTTATTATGAAAGCAGTAAAGTCGCCTCGGCAGTTTGAAGAATTGAAACCTGTCTTTGAAAATTATCTGCAACAATATGGATTGGAAGCCAATCTTGTGTTACAGGGAACATACTTGCAACGGATTCATTTTATTACCAATCTGCTGGAGCTAGACATCCCGATTCTGGATATTGGCTGTGGAGAATTTACCTATTATAAGAGGATGATGAACAAGGATTTTTCTTCTGTTTACTATGCTGTGGACCATGACGTCAGATTCGAGCGACTGGCAGAAAATATTTCACGCCGCTATGATAATGACAATTTGGTATTTATGAACTCGTTAGAACAATTTGATTCTAAAGAGTGTGTAAACATCTTGCTTACGGAAGTTATCGAACACAATCCCATAGATGAGGCAAAAGATTTGATAAGAAAGACATTGTCTTACAATTTTAACAAGCTGATTATTACAACCCCCAATGTGGAATTCAATCAGTTCTACAATATGGAACAGGATATGCGCCACGATGATCATGACTTTGAGCCTACCCGACAAGAGTTTGAAACTCTGATAGCAGAATGCACTACCGGAAAAGAAGTTAATATTGAATTTTTTCAGCTTGGTGACAGTTTAAATGGAATACAACCGACACAAGGATGTGTGATAACGAGAGAAGCTTGATTATGGAAAAAAAGAGATTACAAAAATTATTAGAGAACGCTAAATCTTTAGGATTAGATCAACACTCTATTGATATTGCAAATGAATACCTTGAGTATAAAGAGTATGAGTTATGCTTTGATATAATTGCAGAACATCTCTATGAAAATAATATATTGATAAACAAGCTTGTTTTTGAACAAATGATGTCTTTGGTGGAATGTATGAAATTATCCAAAGATAATTATTCGTTCTTAGAAGAACTTTATAAGACAAAAGAATAATGGAAGACCTAAAAAAGCTAAAAAATAGAATCGATTGGTTTTGCAAGAATAAGGTTAACGCCTTTTCTCCAACTATATCGCCTGCGCCAAAATCGAAAGAACGAAACGAGATAGAAAGTATCTTTGAAGCTATTCGCTATTTCTACCAAAATGAAATAAAAGAAATTGTTGTTGAGAAAAAATACATGGGTTCGTATTGTGATATTTATCTGAACAAGAACCTCGAAGATACTTATTTCGTCAGCCGCAACGGACATAAGATAGATCACATAGACCTTGCAGCAGCTAAAAAGGCTTGCCGTGATCTTCATGCTCGTTTCAATTGGGAAAACCTACAATTGGTTATCATTCAATCGGAGTTGATGCCTTGGAGTGCTATGGGCAAAGGATTGATTGAAAATGAGTTTGAAGGTTACCTCAATGTGCATCAAAACCATTACGAACATTTGGCAAACACCGACTTATACAAAAAGATTGCCGATGTAAAGGATTCAGTGGCGTACAGACAATTTGTAGAAGATAAGAATACATTGTCATCAAAAGAATTCAGGACAAAATATCCGCATCATATAATTCGCCAGTATGAGTCGTTATCGGAATTTAAAGTATTGGATTTGGATATTTACAAACAAAGTATTGATATTTACCAGACTCAAATCAGTCATTTCGGACAAGAGGGCGATATTTATTTCAAGCCTTTCAATATTCTGAAAAAAGTATTTGATAATGGTTCGGAAGAATTTGTAAATGACAATCTAAGTTACAAAGATGTAAATGACGACGAATTTTTGCATTTGCCGATAAGCAACGAAGAGGAATTGAATCACGCAGTAGAAGAAGTTTATTCTTGGTTTGCCTCTTTAGAACAGAATAACGAAGAGGGAATAGTTGTTAAACCTCGTCAGGCGTTTATCAAAGGCATACCTCCGGCGTTCAAAGTAAGGAATAACCAATACTTGACTATGATATACGGGGTTAATTTTTACGACCAGTACGATTATTACATCTATAAACGTAACATCGGTAGGAAACTGGAATGCTCCATCAGCGACTGGATGCTGAACTGGGAGCTATCGAAAGTTCCTTATAAAGAGATCGACAAAGAGAATTATTTTCTTAAAAATCTCGTTTTCGACCGCATTATGGGCGAAAAGGCTGAAGCGGGATTGGATACAAGATTGTAAAAAGAGTATGAATAAATGGATAACAGATAGACCAATAATAGAGGATAGATATATCAGAACAACTGATATATGCATCTCTAAATTAAAAAATATCATTGATAGTAGCCCTCAACTTGCTCCTATATATCCTTTGGTAAAGTTTACGATGGATCGTCTTCACTCCGTATTGACCCTAACTGTCAATTTTATGATACGGGATGCAGAAATAATATTAAGGTCTGCAATAGAATCACTTATAAAATTGACATTTATATGTTCTGCTGAGAGTAAAGATGAACAAAAAATACGCTTGGATGAATATTGGGTTTCTTTAGCTGAAATTTTAGAGTTAAAGGAATCAGAGCAAGCTAAAAAAAATTTAAGGACTCTACCCGATAGTCAAAAGCATAAAATTGCTTTTTTGCCTATAATATTATCGGAAGAGAGAGAAAAAGAATTAAGAGAGAAATGGACAAAGAAAAAACGCCAACAACTAGAACAAAAATGGTCTTTTACTGAACTTTTAAATTCTTTATCTAAAAATTACAAAGGAAAACCATACCCCATACTTGACGTATTATCATATAGCTATCGAATGTCTAGCCACGTTACCCATGGAGATGAAACGGGAGTTCTGATTATTCAAGAAAGAGATAGTCGTAGTATTGAAGAGCAGGAAAAAGCTTACAATGGTCATTATTTAAGATTGTTAAGCGATGTTTTAACTCTATGTACCCAAGTAGCGTTTGAATGTATTGCCTTTATTGAAAAGCCAGAAGAACTTCATTTTTTTGTTGAAAATCTAAATCAGATCAAGGCTATTGAGTATCTGGAAAAGAAATATAAAGGAAGAGTTTTTGAAGATGTTGCATATGATCAGTATAGAAAGAAAAGTGAAATATAAATGAAAAGAAAAAATCCACAACTATTAATATTAATCGGTGCTCCCGGTTCAGGGAAATCTACCTTTGCCAAATATTTTATCCGCACCGAAGAAAACTGGATGCGTCTATGCCGTGACGATTTCCGCACGATGCATTTTACATATTCAAACCTACCCCCACATGAAGAAGGCTTGATAACCGAGATACTGAATGTCTCTATTGAAGTACTACTCCGTAAACGATGCAACGTATTACTGGATGCAACCCATTGCCGTGCAGAATATCTTAATCACTATATCGACAAATTTAATCATTTGGCTGATATATCATTCAAGATATTTGAAGCCGATGCTAAAACAATTGCAGACCGTTGCGAAAAGCGTAACAAGGAAACTGGGAAATACATTCCAATCAATGTGCAGAAGCGTTATATGAAAGAACTGGAAGAATTGAAACAAGTTTTCGACTTCTCTCCCCGTCCTCTCCGGGATAATCGTATATTGGCAATGGAGCAAAATAAAGATCTACCAAAGGCAATTATTTGCGATTTGGATGGAACATTGGCTTTAATGCAGCACCGTAACCCGTTCGATGCAAGCGGATGTGATAACGATGATTTGAACGAACCGGTAGCCAATACGCTCAAAACTTTTGCAAAGGAAGGCTATCAGATACTTTTGGTATCGGGTCGTGAGGATCGTTTCCGTGAACCGACAATTACATTTTTAGAGAAATATTCCATTCCTTACTATCAACTGTGGATGCGTCAGTCGAAAGATTTCCGAAAAGATTCGATAATCAAAAAAGAAATCTTCGATGCTGAAATTAAAGATAAGTACTTTATCGAATTTGTTCTTGATGATAGGGATCAGGTTGTTGAGCTTTGGCGAAACGACTTGAAGCTGCCTTGCTTTCAAGTAAATTATGGGAGTTTTTAATAAGAAGGTGTCTCATAAATTGGAACAGCTCGTTTTCTTCAGGTCGATATCTGAGGTCGATTTCAAATATTCAATTTGCAGAGAGTTAATATTACCTATGGGACACCTACTTGTTTTATTCAAAAGTAGCAATCTAATTATCGCTTTTCTAAATATGATTTGACAATATCAAAGAACTCAGCATCAAGAGGCAATGAATTACTAAATTTAATTTCTACAGTTATATGTGTGTTAAATAGAGAATTATTTACCTGTTTCAAATATTTTTTCAGTTCATATAATTCCAAAAATAGATAGTAATGTTTTTGGGTTACCCACTTGCAAAGGAAGGGACACTTGTCTTTATTGCTACATTCAGTTTCGTTATCCAAAATATCAATAATTATAGATCCTTTCTCTAAGTGAGACTCGCAACCCTTGCATCCTTCTTTAATAGATATGTGCGATAAATTTTCAGTATTAAGAATAATCTCAATCACTATTTCTTCTTGTATAGAACCATTTTTTAAATAGTTATCAAGTTTGTCCTCTTGAGAGTATAAGGTCTTAATATTACACTGATCCGTAATAAGATGAGATATCCAATGAAATTGAGAAATATTCTCCATTTGGTTGATATTCTCTTTCAAAATATAATAACTAATTCTATCTTTAGTCATATCTAAAACATCAGCTAAGCGTAAGACAATCATCATGTACTTAATACTATACAAATCTTGTTGTGCCTTAGATCTTCTGCCATAGACTTCAGAGGCATTATACCCATGGGATTCTGCAACCTCTGCTATTATTTGAAGCGTGCTTTCTTCAATGAATTTTAAATAAGAATCATGTCTTTGTTTAATAAATTCGGCACTAAGCTTTGTATGGTTATCTCGGACATGATTCTCAAAGAAACAAAATACTGTTTTAAAATTATTCAAAATTATTTTTTTAGCAACAGAATCTATTATCCCATTATTCAGTTCTTTTTCTAATTCTAAAAGAAAGTTAGAAGCAATAATGTCACTTTTTAATATTGGACTAGTGAACTTTGCTAAATTAGGATGGATAACCATACTTATATCATGCAAATAACAAGCTAAAAATAAGATATAATAATCTAATTCTTTCATACTTAGATAATCAACAGCTCTAACTAGTCTTACGCTATTCTTGATTAAGTCAACTGCATGTTCTTCATTGTGAAGTGTATATGAATTTAAAAATTTTGATCCATTTTTCCAAAGACCATTAACTAAGCGATGCGTAAGAATTAAATCATCTACAAGTTTGGGATTTTTGACTCGTTTTATGAAAATATGAATCACATCGAACAAAAGAGTATCAATTTTATTTAGACCTTTATCTTCTCTACTATTATTTAGAACATCTGTAGCAAAAACGACAAAATCGTGTATTTTAAATATTCGATTGCGTAAATATGTTAGAATTCTTAATTCATAATATTGTAAAGTTCTATTATTTAACTTATAAATAGAGAGATGTTCAGATAAGTTAACAGCAAGAATTTGGGACATTAACGCATTATATATTTTACGTTTGAACTCATTAGAGACATTATATATAAATTTAAAATAATCACTGTCAAATGGATCAACCATCGGCACTTCTAGTATCTGGTGTATTTTATTCTTCTTTTTGATGTCACTTGAATACGAATAGTTTTCTAGTAGATCTTTGGCCCATTTTTCTAATGTATCATAAGATTTATCTTTTAATGCTATAATTTGGAGAGTTCCAGTTAGATCTTTCGTATAGTATAAATTATTTTTACAATCTTTGTTTAAAGACAATGCTTGAGAAACAATACGAAATTCAAAATCCTTGATTTTGCCACAAAGGTTTTCTTTTTTTGATACTGCAATATTTGATAGTAATAACCTTGATTCTGCCATAAAGATATCTTCATCTATTGTTTCGAATAGTGTATCAAAGGCTAATTCTTCATTATTGATTTGAAATCTATCATAATATTCTTGTAGAATTTTATCCGACACATCTCCTTCATTTCTTATAGATAAGAGTCTTTTCCTATACAAGAAGAACCTTCTATATCTTTTCAGCAATTTGAGGTTATACTTTATTGCTTTGCCATTGTTGGCTCTATTATTTTCCTTTTTACTGTATCGTTTGATTTCTCTATCGATAGCATCGATTAAGATATCAAGTTTTTCTTTAACAAGATTGTCCTCGACATCATCTAAAGTGTCATTGAAGACAGCAGCATTAGACACCTGTCGTGCTAAATTTTGTAGTGCTATGAAATTTTCATAAGCATTATCAATAGCAGTACATGTACTTTTACCCTCTGTGTGAAACTCAACCTTATAATCAAGTAATTTCTGAAATTCTTTTGCATTCTCAGATAGAATAGCCTCTTCTTTATTGAATTTTTGTAATTCACTGGAGCACTTTGCGTTTATAGAGATTACATTCTTTTCAAATTCTTGCTCAGTAGAGTTGGTATATATCACAGAATCATCAACATAGTAGTATGCGTTACCAGGGAATATTTCTGATACGATTCTGGCAATCTCAATCATGCATAAATTTCCGAAAAAGTATGCTTGAGGTAATCCTTGTGGTATACCTCTACACATACGGATGTCTGAACTCGCGATATCTATATTTGGATAATATATGTTTTCCCAAACCTTAATGTCTTCCTGTTTGATCTTAAAATATAACAACTTGGAAAGTACTACACGCAAACATTTTTTCTCCTCTTCTCTCTCAAAAATAGTTGATGATTTTTGGTAGATGTAATTAAAAATGAATTGCGGATTTATTGAAGGAAAGAAGTCTTTTAAGTCAAGACAAACTTCATGAGAATATTCTTTCGATTCTTTAAATTCATTATACTTATTGATGACATTCTCTGAGTATTCTTTATACTTAACCTTCCAGTTAATAAATAAATTATCAGCACTAGAAGATGGGATATTTCCATAAAAATTAGACGGAATAAGCTTTGAAATATCTGAAAAATGTCTACCTATATTTACTTTATTTTCTACACTTTTATTCTCGTCTTCTAGCCCAAAATCTTTGTACATTATAGTATTAAGCAAGCACACTAAACATATTTGTGTTTCTAAATCAGCAGTATGTATAGGTCTATATCGAATTTTATTCTCTTTATAGTCCTTCATCCTAAAGTATGGCTTGATTTCAAATAATTCGTCATCAGAATTGAGTATATTTTCAATACGTTTTTTGCATTGTTCTATAACCCCACTTATTAATGATTTATCATATTTGTCAGATAATTGGCTGTATAATTTTAGGTCGGAATCCTCTAAAAGTCCTTTTTCAAAAACATATGATTCTAAAGAATAGATGGCATTATATATATTCGTGTCACTAACAATCATCTTATATAAAGACGCTCCCTTTATACTTTTTATATTAGTCATTGGTGATAGTATATGTTTTAATTGTTTTTTCTTTTTCTATTAATTGAATCTTGTTTAAGGAATCTAATTCCTGAATAGAAACAGTGAGATTTGTTGCTTTATCTAATATCCTGAGAATGTATTTTCTTTTATAATTGAAACTGAAATTATGTATATTTTGAATTTCAATTTTTGCATTAAAAGAACTATTCTCAAAATAGAAATCATATAGTTCATCAAAACGGAATATATACTTGTTTAAACTTTCTTCAGGAATTGAGTTACAACATTTGATAATATGGTCTAGCCGTTGTTGAATATGAAGTATTGATTCTTTAAAAGTTGGTATTTTTTCTGAGAAATACCCAAAATTGTATAAGATATTTTCTTCTTGAAGTAGAAATAAGGAGAACATGTGCAGTATATTGTCATCAGGAATAGCTGTATACTCTAAATAAGTACAAATAAGATTTATTTTATTTGTAAGTCTCTTTTCTTCACTCTCATTGATATTTGAACTCTCATCATTACTAATTTGCTCTTTAATTTTCCGGATAACTTCTGCTCTATTCAAAGTCTTAATTTGGGCTGAGATTAATGCATCACTAGTTGATTTTTTAGCACTGATGTCGTTTTTGTCAATCTTGGCTGATTTTCTTTTAGAGGAATCTTTTTTTCTTTTAGCCATATTATTCGAATCGTTTTAATAAGTATTTTAAATCCTAAATTCAAGAAAGGCATCAAATAAGAAACCCCAATTAAATAATTTCAATCTAATTATTTAGATGAATAACTAGATGATAAAGATTTGTGTGGAAATCGTACCTTCTATATTCAATTTTTAGAAGTTTAATATTCCCAAAACCAGAATCAAGCTCTTCACTATTAACAAACTCAAGACCCCAATTATAAGATGTCACATGAGCTTTATATTTTATCCAAAAATCAGAGAAGTTTACAACTTCGGAATAGACTAATATGATATTATTTTTTAATCCATTAGGATCATAACCATATAACTTTTGTATATGATCTTCTAGATATTTTTGCTTCAGGCTATCTAAGTTTAAAACTTCAATTATACAAAAAGGTGTTTTTTTAGTGTTTAATACTACAATATCTACCTCTCCAGGGTTAGTGCCACTTTGAGATTTTCCCCAAAAACTTTGATCTTTTAAATATAAACCTGACGCATCTAATAAATCTCGAATATATGTATTTCTAAAATCTTCAGGTTGTTTATTATACAAGCTATTTCCTTGTAACTTTATACAAGCGGAGATGATCTTACTTAAAACGTCAGAAAACTTTAAATTCTTATTTTCTATGTATTGTAATACTTCAGAAATTAATTCTTCTTGAGATTCTGTTTTAGAAGATAAAAATATTAAAAGCTCCTCTGTTATTTCTTGATATGTTTTCTTCAATTTCTCTAAAAGATCAGATGTCTCTTTTTTAATAGAATTTTTATCACTAACTAATGAATATAAATACTCTAGAAAATCTTTTTCTTCTTTTGTAATACTTTCAAGTTTTAGACACTCTTCAATTTTAATTCTCTGATTACTAAAGCTTACAGTTAAAAATGGTAAAACATTGTCCCTTATAATATTTTCAGCCAATGATGCTATTAATTTAGAATCTAGAAATTTGTCTTTTAATTCTAAATTCTTGATCTGTAGAAATGATACGCAGAGACAAGTAAATTGATTTATATAATCAATCCATAAGTTAGGATCTTCTTTATTAATCTGAGCTAAATTGATTATTAATAAATATATTTTATACTCAAATAGATTGTTTTTTGAGGAAAATATATTTCTTTCCCATAATGACTCTTTAATAGTTTTTATATGATCTTTTAAAATGAAAGGAGAATATTTTACAACAGATATAATGTCACAAACAGTAGTAAAAAATATTGCATCAATTCTATTTTCAATAAGGTTACGAGACTGAGAAAAGTAAGCTCTACTATGGTTTATAATAATTGAAAATTCTTTCTGATTATTTGCAATAATGGCTTTGAAGAAATTGATTATACCGAGAGAGTAGAAACATTCAGATTGGAGTTCTGCTTCATCTGTTATGAAGTTTAAATAATAATTTTCGATTTCGGAAGGTTCCTTTTCAAAAAAAAGATATAGATTTTTTAAACATTCCAGCTGTATAAATAAATCAGATTGACTTGAAATATCGTCAAGAATTAGATTAATAGTTTTTCTTTCAATCGTTTTGTCGATGAAGGCCAAATTAAATATATTATGTAAAGCTCTTTTTCGTATATAATCATTTTCATTTTGCTGTAATACAATTTCTTTTAGAAAGGCAAATAGTTCTGTGGAGGGGAGTTTTTCTAAATTCACGCAACCTCCATCAAAGATCTCCAACTTACGTTGTAGATCCCAGTTGTGAAATTCTTTTATTATCAGTGCTTCATTATTCATTAAAATACAAATTGGCCATCTTCAAAAATAAGCTGATTTTTAAATTTATTTTCAAAATCTCTTTCAGCTGTACCTATTAATATTTGCAAATCAGCATGCATTGTCTTATCTATGTTTTGTAATTCAGATATTAATCCTGCTAAATAATATTTGTCTCCTTCTTCTTTTGCTGGACTGTCAATTATCAAAAAATGAGAGTGTTTTCCTAATTGTTCAAAAATATCAAGTTCAATCAAACTAAGATATAAAGATATTTTAGCTCGTAATTGTTCTCCTTCTACAAGATTCTTAAATTCTTTTTGAACGCCATCTTGTATGTATCTAATCCCTAGGCCTTCAGTGATTTTTATTTTTGAAATATTCTTTATACCAAAAGAATGAATTTTTGATAAAATTATTTCTTCTAATTTATTTATTGAACTATTTCCAATACTATATCTCATATGTTTCAAATCAAATATGGCATTATCTAACAACTCTATTTGTTTGTCATAAGAAGACGTGTCTATTTTAGCTTGTTCTTGGTTCTTTAATTCAAGTTTTTTGTATTCTAACACCGCTATTTCTTTTAAAAGGATTGAAAGGTTAGGTGTTGGTATTTCTGTTTTATTGTTAACCAAAGCATTTTTGATTTGTTTTTCCGAATTTGAAATTTCTTGAGAGAGATAATTTAAATCAAAATTAGGTTTGACGTTAATTTGTTTTTTCTTGTTAATCAGAGGCTCAAGTATTCCTGAATAATTGGAATATTCGAACTCTAGGTCTGAGATGAGTGTATTCAACTGATTTACATTTTCAGTTAAATCATTTACTCTAGTTAGTATATTCTCTTGGGTTTCTGTTTCATCTTTTGAATGGACATCCTCACTACATAATGAACATTTATGCTCATTAGCTTGCATTTTCATTTTATCAGGAGATACTGGATGATCACAATTTGGGCAATGCTTTATATCAAGATTTGAGAAAAAAGAAAGGCTATCTTTATATTCATTTAAATCATTAATTCTCTTTAGTTTTTGTTGGTTTTCTTTTTTTAAAGAACCGATTTTGCTTTTTAGAGCTTTTCTTTGTATTTCTATTTTCTCTTCGTCTTCTTCAATTGTCTGTAATTCTTTTCTCATCAATATTAGCCGTTCATTCTCGTTATTAAGCTTTTGAGTCAAAGATTGATAATGATCATATAAAGATTTCGTATCGATAATCTTTTTTTGTACAGGCTTTACTGCTTGGTTGTATTCTTTATTCTTTAAAATCAACTCTTCTTCAATCTTTTTCTTTTGTTTTTCATCAGCATTTATTTTTCTTGTAATATGATCTGCGTTTATTCCTTTTTCCGATTTCAATTTATCTAATTTTACAGTTAAACTATTTATGGGATAGGTTAGTTCTAGGCCAAATAACATCTCAAATGTTTTAATCTCTTGATTACCAAAAGAAAGTTCATAACTATCTTTTGATTCTAAAAAAATCGAATGGAAATATGTTTTCCATGAAGTAGCATTTTCTTGTAATTCAACTTTATCCTTTTGGGATGGTTTTTGAGTCCATTTAAGTGAATAATAAGAAAATTGGCTAAAAAAGAACTCTTGCATTTTAAGTATATAATCTTCTTTACTGGATACTTCCCAAAATAAATCAGCATTTTCTATGTCTTCGTATCTTAAAATATTCCCTTTTAATAATTTGGCTTTAAGTCTATGGCTACTACAATCAATATATGTAGAATAAAAATTGTTATTGACTTTAAAACTTAATAGAACTTCTTTTATCCACTGTCCAATATTATCTACATTTTTCCCCGTCAAAGCGAATCGAATAATTTTAAAAACAGAAGATTTTCCTTTCAGGTTGTCTGCTATCAACACATTAACCCCTGATTGAAACTTATGAGAAAAGAAAAACTCTGTTTCATCACTTTTAACTCCACGAAATAATAGACTATCAACTATTAATCGTTGTCCTGTAGACATTGGACTATCTTTTAAATACTCATCAACAAAAAGAATATCTTTTATTTGATCTAATGTAAAGGCATCTTTATGTTTTGTATGAATATTTTTAATAAAAGCATCGTATCTAAAACTCATAATATTTCATTATATATTAGGTGAAATTCTGTATATACCTTATTTTGTATATCCGATATTAGGTCTGAGTATGCAGTTTCTTTATATTCTTCAATTTGATACTGCATATCCTTTAAGGTTGATCCTGAAAATTGACCAAAGTATTTCTTTATCAATAAACAGCGTTTCTTATACCAAAGTAAAGCATTGTAGTTATCAATCAGCTTTAACTTCTCTAAAGCTTTATCTGTCAGATAATATTTTTTATCTACGGTTCTCAAAATATTGTCCTTCTTACTTGAAAATTCTAATAAACCAAAAGACTTTAGAAAAGAAATTACATCATCTATATGTTCATATGCACCAAAAAGGAATCGCGTCATTTCCATTTTACGCAATACTGGTTCTTTATTCAAGAAAATTTCTTTTATAATACTTTTAATTTCCGCTTTATCTGCTTGATTATTTTTTACTTGCATAAGTAGTTCATATGCTAAATAGTCTGGATTACGAAGTAAGAAGTCTAGCTTTTGGAGTTTAACCTCCGTTCTAAGAATCTTCTTTTGATGAGGATTTTGCTCATCTGAGTAGTCATCTGAAAATATATATAAAATAAATAATATTCTAATTCTATCTTGGAATAGTCTTATTTCCCTTTCTTCTTGCATGATCCTGATTTTAACATATATGCAAATATAAACTATTGTTAATAAACTAAGTAATTATAAAGTCCAAATTATTTATTAAATCAGAAAATTATCCTTTAATACATAAAATAAGTCTCCCAAATAATATGGAAGACTCTTTATTTTATTTAGGTTTAGTTCTGTTTCTCGCCAGTTTTAAGCAAAACGATTAATCAGTATAGTCGTTACTCCTTCAATAAAAATTTCTTATTCACATTCCTCATATCCCTCAAAATACTCTTATCTAAAACCTTTGCATATTGCTGAGTCATTTTTGTATCGGAATGACCTAGCATTTTAGCGACATTCTCCATCGTAACGCCGTTGGCGAGACAAGTAACCGTCGCAAAAGTGTGTCTTCCTGTATGAGTCGTAATCGTCTTCTTGATACCACATACATCAGCAATTTCACGGAGATAAGTATTCATCTTTTGATTAGAAAGGACAGGCAATAAAACTCCTTTCTTTTGGCAAACAGGATGATCCTTATACTTCTCTAATATTTTCTGAGGAATATCCAGTAAAGGAATATTACACATATTATTGGTTTTTACCCTTTGCTTGCGAATCCATAGTGTACCTTCGTTATCGGTTACCAAATGTTCTTTGGATAAGGTTTTTACATCCGAGAATGCCAAGCCCGTAAACGAGCAAAATACCAGAATATCCCGCACATTGCTTAACCTTTCTATCTCAAACTCTTTATTCATTATATTTTCTAATTCATGAAGTTCAAGGAATTCGCGTTCGACTTCTTCATAAGTCATTTTAAAATTTACAAAAGGGTCTTTCTTAAGCCATTCATTTGCCAGAGCAATACGGATTATTTTCTTAAAATTCTTTAGGTATTTCATTGTAGAGTTATGATTACAATTTCGTTCCGTTTTAAGGAAGAATTCATAATCCTTTACAAACTGGTAATTCACATCTTGTATATTAATATCATCCTTTTTATATTGGAATTGTATAAATTCCTGAGTATGCCGGTAGGCTGTTTCATAGCGTTTGACTGTAGAACGAGACATATCTTTGCCTTCCAATTTATGACATCTTTGGTTATGTTCCTGAAACACATAAAGAAGTGTAATCTTAGGTTCTGTTTCAATACCTTTGTACTTATTGACTATCTTGCGGGCAGTGATATCTTCTCCATCGATCTCCATCTCCCGGTAAATTTCCATAAGACGAAAACGAATAGAGTCCAGACGACTATTTATTTCCAACGATTTACGATCCTTGCCTGTAGCTTTCTCAGTACAAGAATTCCAAAGGTTAGGATTTATAGTCTGATTGATTGTAACTTCAATCTTTTCTTTATTCACAGTTACTTTCAACTGGATTGCTACTTCACCGTTTTTTGTTACTCTGCTTCTCTTCACAAAAAACAATACACTAAATGTTCTTTTCATACTTTAAAACGTTTAATTTTTTCATTAATACAAAGTACGAAACCGAAGCATTCATATCAAAATTACAGCATTGCATTTCTTTGATTTACTGCGACTTGCTAGGTTGTTGAGTGCAAAGTCGCTGACAAAATACCCGTCATAAATCTGTCAGCGTTTTTACACGTGAAATATGCTTAGAATAGCTATTTTCTGCTGACATTACAAAAAAAATATCCCTGTAAATGTCTAATTTACAGGGATAAGATGCATTTTTCTAATACTTTCAGTGGAGCTGGAGGGATTCGAACCCTCGTCCAAACAAGGAATTAACTTGCTTTCTACATGCTTATCTTCGCTTTAATTGTAGGGAGTGGGCAAGACCGAAGCCACCAACCCAAACCTTAGCTTCTTTATTTCAGATAGAGACCGAAGCCTTCCCTATCCTATCTCCGATTTACCTACACCACCATATCGGAATGCTTCGAAGCCACAGCTTCCGGGTGATGTCTTGTCTCTACACCTGTGCAGAGATTAAGCTTTATCTACTGTAATTCGATTAAGCAGCAAGAGCGTAATTATTTTCGCCAGTTAAAATTTTGACGTCTGAGATTATAGTGCTAGCCGACTACGCACTGCATGCTTACAAATCACTTCATCTCGCTGTCAAAACCGGTCAGCCCCATGAGTTTAATACGAAATTCTGAACATCTAACACAAATATCAGTAAGTGTTTGCCAAGATATTCGATAACAAAGATAGTTATTTTTTAGATTTATTACTTCTATTCGTAGGCATTATACAAAAAAGTATTATTCTTATTTTATTATTATAACAGGAAAGTATTATCTTAGTCATGAAAATCTTACGTCCAATTAACCAAAATACATTATGAAAAATATAAAACAATCATGGTATACTGGTAGGTTATTATGGATTAATTTAATCTTCTTCACACTGCAATTAGTCTCTACTAATATTTACGCACAAAACTCAAATACTCTGATTGACTCTATACAAGCAAGAATCAATAGACAGTTGGAGACCTATCCACAAGAAAAAATTTATGTACATAATGATAAACCCCTCTACGTTACAGGCGAAAATATATGGTTTCGAATACATTTAGTGAATGCCCTTAGCCATCGACACAATACTACCAGTCTATATGTCTACGGCGAACTCATCGACCCGATAGGGAATGTAGTAGACAGTGTAAAAATAATAAGGAGAAATGGAATTTATACTGGTCACTTCAAAATTGATGAAGAGTTAGCCGATGCAGTATACACCATGTCCTTTTACACAAAATACATAAAAAACTTAGGTGAAGACTATTTTTTTAAACGAAATATAATAGTTGGCGGTGGATTATCGAACCTATGCCATATAGAACCCACTTTCCAATATGAAAATGATAAAATAGAAATAAATTTAAACTTTATTGAAACACAATCAAATAAAACTTTTGTATCAGAAGAATTACGTATCAGAAATAAAAAAGGTCAATTACAAGAATATCATACAGATCCAAATGGATTATTATCTTTAGATTATCCGAGTTCTAAAGATAATCCATTAACTCATATATATTTGGAATACAAATTTGATAAAAAAATCAGAAAACAATACATACAAGTTCCATCCATTAGCCAAGACTATGACATTCAAATATTACCTGAGGGCGGTAATTTACTAAAAGACATAACAAGTAGAGTGGCATTTAAAGCCGTAGATTCGAACGGTCTGGGCGAAGATGTGACGCTGGCTGTTATTAACGAGAAGGGAGATACTATTTTAACTTCAAAATCAACACATAAAGGGATGGGCTTATTCTCTTTTACCCCCACAGATACGAGTAAATATACTGTCCACTGCCTGAATTCAGATAACATCTTAAAAAAGATAGATTTATCAGCCATGATAGAAAACGGTCATGGATTATCTCTATATTCTGCAAACGGATACATATCAGCAACTATCAATTCGACAAATTCACAAATATCCGATTCCTTATTCCTTTTAGTACATAGCAAAGGGGAAGTATTCTATATTAATACTATAGATAAAACTTCTGTCGTTTTCCGAAATAAGGAATTCCCTTCAGGAATAATTAGCTTTCAATTATTAGATTCTAATATGAATCCAATCAGTGAACGCCTCATTTATAACAAAAATGAACTAGCAGAACCTAATATTAATATAGAGACAGATCAATTACATTATAAACCAAGACATCTGGTTAAAACGAAGATTGTTTTATCTGACAAATCGAATATTATGCTGACAGGCAATGCTTCTGTAAGCATAATAGACAATAAAGATGTAAAAGTCGATAGCACACAAAATATCTTATCATCCTTATTTTTAACTTCCGAGTTGAAAGGAACAATAGAAGAACCATCTTATTACATGCAAGAGAACCATAGGTCAGAATCATTGTTAGACCTGTTAATGCTTACTCACGGGTGGCGACGATACAATATGAAAAATATTTTGCGGGGAGAAATTGCCAAACCCAGTATCGGTATGGAATATACAAATATTTTAACCGGAAATGTGAAAAGCGGAATCCTTTTAAATCGAAAAGCCAATAACATAGACATTACAGTATTAACCCTAAATCCATATTCATTCAAAACCGTTGAAACTGATGAGAACGGGTACTTCGCAATCGGAGGGTATGACCTCCCCGACAGCACCATATATTCTATTAATGCCGTCACTAAACAAGGAGGAGAGCGTTTAGAACTAACAATAAATCAGGATAATTTTGTAAAATACAGAAAACCATTAACACATAATTATAAATGGAAACAGCCGATCGTAAGCGAGGATCTTGATAACTACTTTTCTAAAGCAAATTTAAAATATACATACGAAAACGGGCAACGGATCATACACCTAAAAGATGTTGAAGTCTTTGGCAAAAAGAAAGGAAAATCTCTAATGACTTCGGCTTACAGTAAAATTTACACTTCTAAAGATCTTTCTGAAACGAAGACATCTGACATTGGTGTTATGCTCCGTCATCTTGGGATATTTGTTGAATATGGAGAAGGAGGACCAATCGGTAATCTGTATATTAACCGGGGTGCCAAAAGAAGCCCATATCCACATATACCGGCATTAATAATTGTAGATAATATAGAAAATCCATATTTTATGACTTCCGGATTTCTTGTAGAAGATATAGATAATATAGAAGTTGCCGAAATGACTACAGCAAGTGCACTATTTGGTCCTAGAGCCAGTAACGGAGCCATCATGATTACGACTAAAAAAGGAGACTCAGCACCTAAATATAAACCGAACCAATCACAATTTATACCCTTAGGATACCAAAACGAAATGAAATTTTACTCACCCAAATACACAACGATTCAAGATATAGAATCTACTATTCCTGACTTGAGAACCACGATCCACTGGGAGCCTAATATTGAATTTAAAGATGGAGAAGCAGAAATTCAATTTTACACATCAGATGCAACAACAGAATACTCTATTGTTGTAGAAGGAATAACAGACAATGGAATTCCATTCTACAACGTAGATAAAATAAGTGTCGAATAAACCGGTGGACAAAACCCACTCCGGATAAACCGATATCAGTTTTTTCAAATAAATGAATCTCTTTATGGAAAAAGAGATATATTTGTCTCTAGTTTACAAAACGATAAAAAACACAAAATATAATAAAAACACATTGTGCTTATGAACATATTTCAAATCCAGTTTGAAGAAATCAGACAACTTATCGATTATGATGATTATTCATTACTGATTAAGCGGGTAATAGATTTAACACTCGACACCGAAGATACTAATCATTATAAAGAGACTGTCAGTTTTCTGGATTGGCTGGATCACAATCATGATAATATCCCCGAGAAGAAAGCAAAATTCACCAATATACTCGACCATCTCTATGAAACACTTAAGGACAGGCCGCTACAAGCTACCGAAAACGGTGTTCCATTACTATCAGTATATAACCTGATAAGATCATATAAAAGATCTTCGTTTGCACTAGGACCCATTAGTTTCGAAGTAAAAGAAGGACAAATATTAGGGCTGGTTGGCGAAAACGGAAATGGAAAAACAACCCTGCTCCGTTCGTTATGCGGAGAATTACAACCTACCAGCGGAGAAGTTAAATATCTCTTTCCACACAAAGACAGCTACGATCTTCGATCGCATCTGATATACATACCCCAGCGTACAAATTCGTGGCAAGGCTCACTGCTATCCAATCTGCAATTCACAGCAGCATACTACGGCATCAAAGGAGAAGAAAACGAATTAATGGTGCAACTTATTATTGCACGCATGGGATTGCGTAAGTATAGAGATTATAGCTGGAAAAATCTATCGTCGGGATACAAAATGCGATTCGAATTAGCAAGAGCGCTCTTGCGCAAGCCAAAGCTATTATTGATAGACGAACCTCTTGCCAATCTCGACATACTAGCTCAACAAATAGTGCTGGACGATTTCAGAGACATTGCACGCTCTCCATTCCGACCTTTGGGTATAATACTAAGTTCACAACAACTTTATGAAGTAGAAAAGGCTTCGGATTTCGTAATCTTCTTGAAAAACGGAACACCTCGCAATCTAACGCAAGACACTGATGCTGTGTTTACCGAAATAACAAAATTCATTGTAGAGTTCGAGTCCGATTGGTCGCAAGAGCAGTTACGACTGGTATTTGAGACTCTCCAACTTGAAAAAATGCAGATCAATGGAGGTACATACGTCGCCAGTTTCCCTAGCACCATAACACAAGAAAACTTTCTGAGATTAATACTGGATAAACAAGTTCCAATATCTTACTTCAGAAATATATCAAATTCGACCCGTAGATTTTTCCTTTCATAAAACAAAAACAAAATGATAAAAAACATACAAAAATATCTGCTATTACACTATCCGATTATTTGGAATATAAGGCTAATACCTATGTTACTTATATTAATAGCTATACACATCATATTCTTTGCCATAGGTTATGTAGCTACCGATACCGTTTTCGATAGCAGTAATTACTACTATTCACCTGCCGACGACTTGGGGCTTATCTATTTCGGCAGCATACTGGTCGGAATACTCTTGTTTATCGGATGGCTTATTTTCTATAGCCGCAACAATAGCTTTAAGAATTTCTACCCGCGAAAATCACCCTATCTCTTCTTAGAATGGATACTCATTTTGGTGATCACTACAAGCATAACACTAATTCCTGCCACACTCACGCGAGGCAGTATCTACAAATGGAACTCTGCCGCCTCACTCTCCGAAGCGACTAAGGTTATGGATCTGTTAGACAAAGTCAAAATATTGATTCCTGATGATAAGGACAACTACAGGTACGACTCTGATAACAACAAACCAATTCCCATCCCCAGCGGCATGGCATTGCGCATAGATACTTTAGATCTAGACCTTTATGCTTTCGACTACAACAGAGATGGAAACATCGTAATAAAAGGATACACAGGCCCGTCAATTCTGTTTTATCATAATTACGACTACAACTACTATGACACTAACTACTATACTAATTACGAGTACAGTGCTGACGAATTGAAAGAGAAAAAAGAAGCAAAAGAAAGAGTCAAAAAAATTGAAGAAATAAAACAGTGGTTCAGAGATGGTAACAAAGAAGCCATTCTTGCACTGATGACCGACTATCTTAAATTACAGGAAAAACATAATATGCCTGCTACATTAACAGCAAATGAATGGTTGAAAAAGATATACAATCCACCTTATTTTGCCGTAAATGAGAATACAATTATAGCAAGTAGCAGCAGCGACGCTTATTATTATGACTATGATCATGATACAAGTAGACAGCAAACCTATCTCCAGTATCAAGAATTATCATCCGGATATGATAAGATTATCAGAAGCTATAACGACAATGATGTTATACGCATAATAACACTAGTCTGCATATGCATCTCGACAATTCTATCGGTTTTTATATTTTCTTTCAGAGCGGCTACAGGCAAAAGCTGGCTTATAGCATTCGTGGCATGTGGCGTCCTTCTGTTTTTATCAGCTTTTATAGGAGTCGTTTTATCCGAAATTGCAGACTATAGAAGAGGCGAAATATATGGGTTATTCCTGTGCTCGTTCTGGATTATTCTTTTCTTTATTTTAATGTCCATTATTATAGCTAAGATCAAGAATACAGGAAATAAAGGGAAATCAAACATATTCGTAAATTTATTTATGTGGTTGTTACCATTTATTTGCCCACTTATATACTTTGGACACTACTTTTTCTTAGATGTAGTTGAAAGTGAATATTACTATAACATTAATGACAATGAAGTATTAGAATGCGTTTTCTGGGTAAACATATTAATTACGATCGTAATAATGTTCCCGATCTCTATGCTAATCCGTAAATGGAAAAGTATTCCCGAAGAATAAATACCCGCTTTTTTTATACATTTTTTCCCAAGTCTGAAATTGATTTGTATATTTGTTTAAACTATAATAACAGCACGGATGAGAACAGATAATATCGAAAAGAAAAAAATACACCACGGGCATAATGTTAAGCGTCTGCGCGAAGCACGTGGTATCAAACAGGAGGTAATAGCCAACGAATTAGATATGGCACAGCCTAGTGTTGCACGACTCGAGCAAAAAGAAGTGATCGACGATGAAACATTACAAAAACTGGCCGTTATCCTATCCGTTCCTGTCGATATTATTAAACTACTCGAAGAAGACCCTGCTGCCATTTATATTGAAAATAATACATTTGAAAGCAGTAGTATTATAGGACAATCTGTAGATAATTGTGATACAATCTATAATCCGCTAGATAAAATTATAGAACTGGCCAACGAAAAAGCGGCACTTTACGAACGCATGTTAGAACTGGAAAAAGAAAAAATAGCTTGGTTAGAAAAGCTATTGAATGAAAAGAAATAATATGTACATGTAAAAATGTACATGGAGAAACCATACGTGGAGAAGCTGATCATAGCTTCTCCACTTTTTTATGCCATTATCCTTTGTATTTTCTGAATTCTATGATTAATTCCTATTAATATTGTTAAAAGTTATCGCATTTTTCCTTTTTCAACTACCCGTTTTTTAGGGGGGCAGATTGAAAAAGGGAAAATAGCTTACTTAAGCTGTTTTCTTGTAA
>NZ_JAAKEM010000027.1:0-46147 GCF_011039195.1 Dysgonomonas sp. ZJ709 | reverse complement strand
TTGGTTGAAAAGTTTTTCTTAACAGGTTTTTATGTAAAGTTGTAGTGTGAGGTCTAATAAAATAAGATTGATTATCAAGATAAAAGCATAACAACTTTACATAATGATAGGCTTTACATAAAATACAAACTGCGTACCTTTATCTTCGTTGTATTTTTTATAATACGCTGCGATATTAGCTGCACAGTGCGATGCTTTGTTGTCGATATGGTCGCCATAATGCTGACTAATCATCCGCATATCCAATGACATTTTCCGGGCATAGTCCGTCGCAATAAGCATCTTTGCTTTTTCCTCACTTTCGGACAATGGTTCTCTTCCCAACAAAGTTGCATCACCCGTTTTGGCAAACTCCATCAACTTTTGAATAAATATCTCCTGTTGTGGCGTAGGTGGTATATTATACAGTATTTCGTTTTTCTCGGGCCTATCAATACCAATATCTCTTGCTGTACGAAAATCAGTTATCTCCGCATAGAAATTTGCCAACTCGGGGACTTTGATAAAATATCGGAAACGCTCTTTCTGTACAATTTGGTTTGTAACCGAGAACTCATAATCGGTTGTTTTCTTCGCATAGATAGCTGCCCATGCATCAAACGAATTAATACCCTGATTCTCTAGTTCTTTCGGTCGCAAGTATTTAAATAGTAAATAAAGTTCAGTTAATGAATTGGATATAGTGGTTCCCGAAAGGAAAGTTGCACCCAAATCTTTACCTGTACGTTCTTGTATGGTACGAACAGCGAAAAGCATATTTAAAGCCCGCTGACTGCCTTCGGGATTACCTAATCCTGCTACTCTGTCGTGGCGTGTGGTAAATGTTAAGTTTTTAAATTGATGGCTTTCGTCTACAAATAAGTGATCTATGCCCATCATCTTAAAATCTACCACATCATCGGTGCGGTTCTTTATAGTATCAGCAAGCACACTTAGTTTTACTTCTAAGTTTTGTTTGCGTACCTCTAAGCCCCGCAACATACGTTTAGATGCGGACTTGCCTGTTGTCATCTCCAATACTCTAAGATTTTCTTCTACCGAATCCAATTCGGCACGAAATATTTTCTGTTGCATTTCGGGCGATTGTGGCAATTTGCCGAATTGGTCGTGAGTAAGAATAACAGCATCCCAATTGTTGTTCTTTATATCATTGAAAATCTTTATCCGCTTGCTCGGGGTAAAGTCTTCTTTCCCGGGATATAGAATCTTCGCATTGGGATAAGCCGTTTTAAAAGTAGCTGCTATTTCATGTACATTGGCTTTCAGTCCTAGAATCATCGGTTTGTTAGCCAAACCCAACCGTTTCATCTCGTAAGCAGCACAACACATGACAAGTGTTTTCCCTCCTCCTACTTCATGATCGGCAATACCGCCACCCATTAACTTCTGCATCCAGATACAATCTTTCTGACTTGGATATAAATCGACAATACCCAAAGCTTTTAAATCAAGTCCGGGAAAAGTTTGATGAGATCCATCATATTGTGGACGCACATAACAATTGAACTTTTGATTGTATCGGTCTGCCAGCTTATTTTGTAAATCGGGAGATTGATCATTCAACCAATCGGTAAATCCATTTCGTATTTCATCAATTTTAGAGTTGGCTAGCTGTATAGCTTCTGGATCGGCAACCTTTACATTTTTAGTCTCCCCTTCCTTATCTGTCATTTGAACGGTTTTTGTAATATTGGGAGAAGTATTTAGCAAAGCATGCTTCATCAGATGAATACCCGTAAAGAGTTGCTTTTCGCTTTGCACGGCAAATTTTTCATTGATAATGAGATTGCTCCTATCTGCTTTGACGGTGAAATCATCACGGGAAGCATAATATTCGATATCAACATTGGTATCATAGAGTTGGGCTGCATAATCCCGATAGATTTGCATAGGTATCCATCGTTCTCCGAAGTTGAAATCTAATTCGGCAAAACGTATTGGTTCGGGAATGGAGTCTTGTAAGGCTTTGAGTGATGCTTGTGTGGGTAAATCATCGGGATGATTATCGGCATACTGCTTCACTTGGGTTGACTTTTCGATCACATTACCTGCAATAAACTTGTCACGTATTTCATAGTTTTGCAACATGGGGTTGAAATAGATTTGTCCCTCCAAATCTTTAAGAATCTCCTCTCTGTTCTTATTGTCCAAGAGTGAAGTCATGTAATCCAATCGAATTTCTCCATATTTGTTGAGGGAAGCGACTAAGGCTTCACGAGAAGTTTCGGCGTGTTTTATCTCATCGGGATTAAAGGTTACAGGCTTTTGAAATATATCTGCCTTTTGGAGTTTGCCATCTATTCGGCGTTCCAAAGCAAGGATAGCATTACCTGCTATATCCATTTTGGCAATGTCAATATTTTTCTTGTCATTCAGATTACCATATAACCTGACAAAAGAATCATAGGAATCATTTAGATTCTTACGCAAGGTCGGCTCTTCCACTAAGTTTTTCGCTTCATAATCGTATAGATACTGGTAGGCATCTCGTAACTCAATATATCTGCCAATCTTCGATTGCTGCATATTTGGTAAATCCAATGGCTGAAACATCGCATCCGATCGGTAGCGTTCTTTCAGATAACCGATTTGTTCATTGTCCTTGACCAAAGAGCCTTGTTTGTGGTAGCTTTCCAATTTCCCTGTGAATGGACGAAGCTCCATAGATGGTTTGGAAGTTTCAACTTTAGGTTTTTGAGTTGGTAGCTCGACCTTTTTCTCTTTTCTATTAGTAGAGAATAAGCTTAATTGAACAGGTTTCTGATTGGATGGTGGTATTTGCTTTTTGCCTCTGCCTGGTTTAATCTGTGTACGTTCTTGTTCGGAAAATCCAAACAGATCATATAACGACATGGTTGGCTGCGATACATTGAGTTCAATGGCTTTTGACTTTTCCTGAACTTTATTTTCTATTGGAGATTGAGAAATTGGACTGTTTACAGATACCTCTTGACTTTGTTGTGAATGTCTGTTGTATAAATTCAAATCAAGATTTTGAGAGAAGTCAGCATGTAACATCTTTTTCATATCTGTGGCAATACCTTCTACTCCACCATCATGGATAAATATTTGTGCAGGCTTCCCATACGGATCGGTATCAGTAAAACCTTTGGTATGAACAATCCGTTGTAGATTCTCAAAACTGCTGTTAATGGTTACTCCGGATGAAAGATTGTAGGTTGTCAGAAACTTCTTCTCACTTTTGGTAAGTTCTTCTTTTGCTGTGTTCTTTTGTAAAATAATCAAATCACTGCCCACTTCTGTTCCTGCATTTTCCACAAACAAGTTATTCGGCAATCGGATTGCAGACACAAGGTTTGTATTATCCATCAGCCATTTTCTGACGGCTTGGTTATTTGGAGAATTCAATACTCCTTGCGAAGTAATGAATGCCATAACTCCTCCTTCCCGAAGTGTTTCTACTCCTTTGATAAAGAAATAATTGTGAATCGCTCGTGTGGAATCCCGGTGCAGCTTATCTGTTTTCATAAACTCGGCATCGAAAACACTCATTTCGCCAAAAGGCATATTGGAGGTAACAACATCAAAGTGATTGTTGTAACGACTTTCAATCGTTTCAAAACCATCGACTATAACCTTGTCGTCAGGGTTGATATGAGATAACATTTTACCTGTAAGCAAATCTTTCTCAAAGTTCATAATATCAGCTTTAAGATAACGAAAGGAGAATGCAGAGGAAAACTCGCCCATGCCTGCCGATGGATCCAATAGGCTATTTATCTGCACATCGTTATCTTTGAAAGCATCGGCTAGAGTTTGTACAACCAAGGGTGGCGTATAGAAAGCGGTTAGCACGGAGTTCTTTATGCTGTTCATATATTGTTTATACTCTAGTTCTGAACTCGTATTATCTTTGATAACCCGATGTAGTTCGGCAACCATCGGGAATAACTCTAATTCGGATTTTGCCCAATGAACAGTATCGGCTAAGCTATTTACAGGATTCAGGACACATTTGAGTCCTCCAAACCCTGAATAATTAAGCAACATATCTTGTTCTATCTCTGTGGCTAGTCTTTGTTCTCTATCAAGAGTAAATACCACTTGAATGGCATCGATATTGGCTCTGAGATGAGCCTTTTTATTATAGCTCATTCTCGTCCTCCCAAATATCAATTAGTCCAACCAGTTCTGTATAAAGTTGATCGTATTCGGAAGAATAGGCAAACTCATCATGTAGATTGTATCCGGCAAAGACCTCTTCGCATAGCGGTAATAAGGCTAAAACCTTTTGATCGACTTCGTTTTCGGGGATATAGGAAAATTCCTCCCAAAGAATATTACGAATAGTATCAAACTTGGAAAACAGCAATCCGGAATATAAAGATTGACTAGCCATTTCTGCGGCTCTGTCGTGTGAGTATCCGTCCTTTATGGCATTAGAGTAAGTTTCCGCAGCAATGTCGGAGCGAGATTTAATATATTGAAAATCATCCGCCTTGTCGGGATGGCTTTCTTTGAGGTATGAACGGAGCAATAGCCCATAATAGGACAACTCCTTTAGGTTATTCTTAGATTTCATTATTGCGGAAATTAGTGGAGGCCGAAAGACCGTTTTTTGTAATGTGGTATAGAAAAATTGCTTATAGAAAGCAGAACGGCACTTGGGTTTTCCATCCCAAGTGCCTCCACTAAATTTCCAATTTTACAAGTCCACCAAAGTACCTCCCGATACAGATGGTTGCCTATGATAGTAAAATTGTAGAAATCAGTGGTAAATATACAGATTTTATCTTCTGACCCCTCGAGATGGTTGTTGGGTTTCTTCCTGCTCTTGCTTATTCTCCTGCTTCTCTTTTTGTTTCTCGGTAGGAGCAGTTTGCCCTTGTTCCAATGGCTCTTTCACTTTCTTTGTCGCTTCGTTAGTCTTCCCTTCCGAATTAACGGCGACTTGGGTCTTATGTCTGTCGTCAGGTTTTACGGTTCCTTGTTCTAAGGCTTTCTTATAGTCTGTCGGAAACATAAAATCAGTTTTGCGGTCTTCAGGCTTCCATGTGATATAACCATTGTAGTTTTTACCGTTTCGGTCTGTCAGGTCGCTCACATAAACAGTTTTACCTTCGGTTAAACTTGCCCGCTGATCTTCGGTTAATTCTTTCTTGCGAAAAGTCTTAGGTACATCATTCTGCTCTTCTGTTTGTTTGTGGGATTGGCTTTGCTTGGGATTGTTGAGGAAAAGTATCTCAAGACTCCTGCGATCCGCATTCACTTGTATTGTTGCACTGAACAAAGTATCTTTTTTCGATTTCATATCCTCCAGATACACGTCTTTGCCTTCAGCTAAATCTTTCTTCTGTTCATTGCTCAAAACCACTCCCTTGTATTCATCGGGTATTTTTATCTTATCGGCTCGAAGTGCCACCAATTCGTTGGTCAGTTTATCAACGGAAACAAACGCCTGCATCTTCATGCCCTCTTTAGGTTCTATTTCAATCAATCGCCCTGCGTTGCCTGTTTGGCGAAGATTCTCTTTATCCTGTTGTGTAAAGGTTGCTCCCATGAAAGGATAGTTGAGTTCGGGTGCATTACGGATGTTATGAATACGCAGTTTGAGATTACCCTCTGCATCTTCCCGAAAAGACAAACGGGCATCTGAATAAACAGACTCGCCCAATGCTTCGGTTTTGATGGTTACAAGTACAGGGGATTTCTGCCAATTAAGCATAGGTTCCAAGCTACCTGATTTTTCTAGTTTTTCTTTGGAAATACCGAGTTGGGCTAACTGATCCCAATTGATACGGGATTCGTCTAATGCCTGATATGCTTTGGGTGCAAAAGCTTCGGGTAATACTTTGTACTGATCAATAAACTCTTTGTTGGATGGGCTTTCGGGATTGTTTAGCATCTCTTTGAGAACAGGTGCAATGCTCTCAATCATATCCGAAGGAATTTTGAAGAAGTTGAAATGTGTCGGATCTTTACACTGGTTCAGGAAGTTTTTGAAGAAGTTCTCTAGGGCATCGGCATTCTTGTCGATCTTTAAGAAGTCAGGTTCATTCTCCTTGGTAGGCTTGACGGTCTTGGGTGTTCCGTCTTCGTTGATACCTGTAACAGCTTTTACCTCGTTGTTGTCTTTTTCTGTGACCAACAGAATTTCTTGGTCGTTTACTTTTTCATTCATAAAATCGGAATTTAGTGGTGCATCAATAGTAATGCTTCACTAAAATTAGAATGAAAAGGTGTGTATATAGCTAGTATTTAGACAACTGTCATCTGATGACATCTGCTGTCATCTTTTGGCTGGGATGAACAAACAAAAAGAGGGAATAAGACAATGCAACCTTATTTCTGAGGATGAAAAGGTATTTCAATAAAAGAAGTTTTACTGCTAAGAGCTCACTGAATTTATTTATCTTTGTCAAAATTTGACTATTCAAAAAAAGATAGTCTAAAAAGATTAGATAATACTGTTTGTGAACAAGATCAGACAATTAAGAAGATAAAAGGGCTTTTCCAACGCCAGCTAGCTGCGACATTAGAAATGGACACGCCAAATGTTATAGCAAAATTGAGCGAGGCGACCGTCGTGCTAAACGCGAACAAGTTGTAAAGCTTGCCGAATTGTTGCCCGTCAATCAAAAAGAATTACTGACATTGTGGCTTGCTGATCAAATTATTATAGATATTGAAAATGAAAGAGAATTAGCAAACGATGCTCTAATCATTACTCTAAATTATTTAAGTAGTTAATATACGAAATGTTTAAAATAACTTGGGACAAAGAAAATAACGGGGTATTACTTACGATGAAGTCGTCAGGCGAAATATTGAATGTATCACCTCGTCCTGTTTTTTTCGAAGAATTGGATTTATTGGGATTGAATAAATATTGGGATTATCCAAAATCAAATGAGCCGTTACTTTGGGCTTGTGACAGGCGGTACTTTTATAAAGGAGAATTAGTTCTGGAGGCACGTGGAGGAAATATATATGATGATCCTCAACTAATTTTTACTGATACTGACAAAAGGCTGAAATTGGAACCAATAGATATTGATTTGCTTTCTAAACAAAACGAAGCAACTATGTTTTTACTGGAGCATGAAGCATTGGAGTTTATCAACACGATGTATAGACGTTATAATCTTAAAAACATAAATGAACAGACTATAAATAAGGATGTTGACTTTGATCGGTTAGCAGACATGCAGGAAAAGAAATCTAAGGAAAAGTATTCTGTCATCAAGGAAGATTGCGATAGTTTTGATATTATGCCTTTGTCTGAAGCCGAAAAATTGGGAAAACAAATTATGCTCAGTACAAAAATAGAGATGTTTATCGCCTCTTTTTCGGGAGGTAAGGATAGTCAAGTCGTATTAGACTTAGTTTCGCGAGCTATTCCGTCTAACGATTTTTTAGTAATATATTCTGATACTGGTTACGAAATCCCCCCTTCATTGGAAATTTACAAACAAACAAAAATATTTTATCAAAAACAATATCCCGATTTAAAGTTTTATTTGTCTAGAAATCACCAAAGTGTATTGCATTATTGGGATAAGATGGGGTCGCCAAGCCGCATGCATCGATGGTGTTGTGGTGTTATGAAGACCGCTCCATTATACCGTCTTTTAAAAGAAATCCAAGGAACGGGAAAGCAACCTAATGTTTTGGTTTTTGAAGGAGTAAGATCAGAAGAGAGCAATAGACGTGCTTTGTATGATAGAATTGGCAAGGGCGTTAAGCATAATAATGTCGTCAATGCACGACCGATCTTTGATTGGAATGCAACAGAGATTTATTTGTATCTTTTCATGAAGCAGTTACCTATTAATAAGGGATATAGAAATGGATTATGGCGTGTTGGATGTTCCATCTGCCCATATTCTTCTGATTGGTCGGAACATATTGTCGCAAAAAAATATCCAGATAGTATAAATCCATTTATTTCAAACATAATTGAAAAAACATCTTTGTTAGGAATAACCGATGAGAAAATCAGAAAAGAATATGTGAAATCTGGTAATTGGAAACTTCGTTCAGGTGGAAAAACAAGTAATCCTGAAAAATCAAGATTAGATATACTTTCGACAACTCCTGATTTTAAGGCCGTTTTGATTGCACCAAAAGAAAATTTGCTTACGTGGATGAATGTTTTGGGTAAGATTAAAACCAGTCAAGAAAATAATTTAATAAATGGAGAACTAAAATATAAAAAAGCTATCTATCATTTCTCAATACAAACTAATGATAATAAACAAATTATTATTTTCGAGAATATAGGAGATGAAATACTTTTACAAGGACACATTAAACGTGTCTTATACAAAGCAACTTATTGTGTTCACTGTGAGACTTGTGAAGTAGAGTGTCCGACAGGAGCCCTTTCGGTTGTGCCTTTAGTTTCAGTTGATGTGAAAAAATGTATTCATTGTCATAAATGTTTGGACTTTAAAGAAAGGGGTTGTGTGATGGCTAGTTCAATAAATATATCAGAAGGTAATACGAAAAACAGTAAAATGAAAACATCAGGTATAGATAAGTATTCCACTTTTGGGATGAAGGAAAATTGGATCTCAGATTTCTTTACCAATCCGGACGATTACTTTGAAGGAAATAATAGTCTTGGTACAAAAATGATTCCTGCTTGTCTTAATTGGTTTAGGGAAGCAGAGATATTGGAAAGATCAAGTAAAAAAATATCGAAAACTGGTATTTTATTGCAAAAAGCCTTCGGTAGTAATCCTACTATTGTATGGGAAATTATGTGGGTAAATCTTTCATATAATTCTAAAATAATAGAGTTTTACACATCAAATATTATCTTTAATCGATTATATTCAAAAAAAGAGATATTGGAATTAATGATAGATGTTTTTATAGGAATATCTGAAGCAACTTTGGGAAATCCATTAGGAGCATTGTGTAATATGTTTGGAATTAAAGAACAAACTATAATAGGTGACATACTTCGACAAGGAATAATTATTGCCAAAGGAAATTCAGTGGCCACTATTTCTCGCCAGTATTATAACGATATTTCTTCTGTTGCTATTGCTTATTCTCTATATCGCTATGCAGAGAGCAAAAAGCGCTATGCGTTGACGGTTTCAGAATTATACGATCCTAAACAAACCGAAGGTGTTTATCAACAGTTTGGTGTGCCAAAAGAACGCTTTGAGACTATTTTGAGAACACTAAAAGAGGATAAAAACCGAGTGCTGAGTGCTGATCTCAACATGGGCTTGGATAACATCAACCTTCGTGAAGATTTAACATCAATGGATATATTGGAAATATTGTTATAAACCGTAAATCTAAAATAAGTTAATTACAATGAGATATTCAGACTTTATTGCCTTACAGGAATACTTTCACCCTATTTTCAATCTTCAAAATGAAGCAGCGGGTTATTGGAAACAGTTCATTCCAACAATGCAATTTTATAATTTGCTAGGCAAAACGGTTGACGCAGTTTCATCAAACCAACCTTCTAATCGTAAAAGTATATGGGTAAAAGGAACTTTTGGCACAGGAAAAAGTCATGCAGGATCCGTAGTTAAGCATTTATTATGTAATGATGTTAACGAAATTTCAGACTATATTGAAGATCGTATTTTACTAACTGAACTTAAGTCTCGGTTGTGGCATCTTAGAAAAAACAAACATTTCTTTCCTGTTGTATTGAAAGGTACAGAAGATGGAAAAATTTATGACATGCGTTCTTTTCTTTTGGCATTGGAGCGCATCATCAAAGACAGTTTAAGCAATTCAGGTAATAGTATAACTGTACAGTCGGATTTTGAAAGAGCTGTAGAGTATTTAAAGTCCACTCCTATTGATATAAGTCAGATTATAGCAAACGAGCCAGAACTGCGAGGTTGTGCAAAGTCAAAAGAAGAAATCATCAAAAAAATGCAGGCTTCGGATACCGACACTTATCTAGCATTAGAAGAAGCATTAGCAAAACCACAATATAGTGTTCATTTTTCTTCGAGCGATATAGTTAGATGGCTGTCGGAGGTAGAAAAAGAAATAGTAAACAAAGGGATAGCGGATGGTTTACTTATAATTTGGGACGAATTTACTTCGGTAATGGATACTATTACCAGTGGTATGACTAACATGATTCAAAATATTGCAGAGCTCACCGAATCTCAAAATATCTATTTGTACCTTATTAGTCATAAGAACTCTAACGCTTATAATAATGAAGATATTCGCAGGATGGAAGACCGCTTTCACATTATACAATATAATATGGAAGCCCTTACGACATATCGTATTATGGCGGCAAGTATCAGGAAATTAGATGAAACTCAGTATGATTTGTACAGAGATAATAGAATGGATAACCATTCGGAATTGATTACATATTTAACGGAGAATGATAGTCAACAATCAATTAAGGATATAAAAGACCTTTTTCCATTTCATCCTTATGCTGCATATCTTTGTTCGTCAATAGCTAATCAAATTGGTTCTGCTAACCGTACTGTCATGCAGTTTATGTATGACGTTCAAAGCGGTTTTCTCGGATTTTTGAATAATGACAATACTTGTGATAACAAACTCTTACTAACAGCAGACAAACTATGGGACTATTTTTTTGAAGAATTTCAGAATGATCCGGAAAAGTACGGCATCGTTAATCAAACCTTCTATACTCATAAAAAAGTTGTAGAAGATAAAGGTCGTGCATTTGAAAAAGTATTTAAAGGCATTCTCTTACTCAATGCGATGCGCAATAAGATTGGAGAATCAGACAAAATTATTCCATCTGTCAAAAATATAGAATATCTTTTTGAAGGAGAAAATTTTGAAATAACTCTTGATGAAATATTGGATTATTTCCACAGGAATCAAATTATTCAAAGAGACCCTTCAGATAATTTCCTAATAGCATTCTCAGCATTACCTGTGAATGAAATAAATGATGCTATCAACAGAGTCAGATCCAATTTTTCAGATACAAAGAAAATATTGGAATTTGATCTGCAGCTTAGAGACTCTATTAATAAAATCTTTGAAAAATCTTTAATTCGTCAACCAGCTTTGGCATACTCAGCATGTTCTTCTGATGCTTATTTGGTACGTAGTTATATGAAATCCGCATTCAAAGAGCCATATACGCTCAATATTGCATTGTTTTTTGCAATGGATATTACAGAACGGCAAACTATGGCAGGCATCGTTGAAAATCTTTCAATAACAGATGATTTTAAGAATATTGTCTTTTTGATGTTTGATGAGGTTTTTGATTATGATGGTATGCAAAAAAGTAGCTTTTATGAGTATGTTGCAACGGCACAAGTTGCCAAAAGCCACAATCTAACACAACCAGCAAATGCAAATGATATAAATGCAAAAAAAGTTATAACTAATTGGATTAATCGCCTCAAACAGGGTACAGCTAAAATTTATTATCGTGGGGTTCAAGATACGATAAACACTAACACTCTTACGCAATATATAAACAATAATATTGTGCATAAAATATTTAGTAATGGAGTAGAAACGCTATCATCATTGCGAAAAAGTCCTATGACTTTCTGGGATGCTTTCAAAAGCCCATCAAAAACCTCGATAGAAACAATGCTTGTTGCTCCCAATCGAGATGAAGCAGAACAAAAATTCAAAGGACCATACACGCCTGCAAAATTATTATTCAAAGACGATAATGATGACTATATAGTGGATTCTGATTTGGTATTAAAATCAAATGCTTCTGATAATCATCCGCTTGTTTACATGCAAAAAAAAGTAGATGAAATACTTGAAAATACAAAACAAAATGGGGGATCAACATTTAGTTTAGGAGCGGTTTTGCAGCCCCTAACCCAACCACCTTTTGGACTATATACCAACATTCCGAATATGGCAGTTTTGGCATTTGCTCTGAGAAAATATGTGAATGAACTGAATGGTACGGATAGTGTGCCTGTAGACAATACTAATATGCGTGACAAGGTAGTTGAAGTTTTCAATTATTGGCAAAAAGGAGGTAACGATAATAAATTGAGGGTGCGTTTTGGCTCAAAAGAGGAAAAAGACCTGAAAGACTTGTTAATTGGTATTTTTGATATGAAACGCTTGTCTGATGTACCCGAACTTACAAGTCTTATTAACGTTCGATGGGGAGTGGTTGCTTACTGTACGCAAAAATCAAAATATCCATTATGGTGTTTAAAATACTCGCCTTCTGTCTCAACAGATGATTTCCGCTTACTTATAGAACAAATTGTTGAACTTATACAAAAAGACACATTACAACCTGAACTTATTAATAAAATATTACAATCTATAAGAATACAATCTTTTGAATTTCAGCGAATCTTATTAAATGATACAGCTTTTGAAGAAGGGTTTAAAACATTTATTCAAAAAATTGAGTCTATTAGCATTGAACACAGTTGGTGGAATGAGTTGAAAGAGTATTTAAATCAAAAATTGCAGAGCGAGATAGGACGCTGGCAAGAAAGCGATGTGGAAAAGATGACAATGAGTTTTTATATTGAAAAAACACGGAAGCCAGAGCTACAACCGATTCTTAATCCACAACCCACTCCAACATCAGTTCCACAACCTGCTTCATCACAGATATTAGTTGACAAAATCAGCAGAGTAAAAGAAAAAGTTTCAAGAGCCAGTAATTTTTCACCAATTATACTGAAGAATATTTTATTGCAAGTGCTTGAAGAATACCCTCAAACAGCAGATATTATTGATGAAAATTTAGAATAACATAGAATAATGACAGCAGCAGAAAAGATAAAAACATTTGCTTCAATAGATGATTTACTTGAAGAAATTAGAAACGACAACAATTCAAATTCTGTCTTAAATCGACGTTATGCTGTACGATTTATTATGCTTGATAATTTTAATCTTTATCAAGATTTTATAAGAAAAATGACAAAATGTGAAATCCAAGTGTTTAACTTAGAACAGTTACTTGATTCTGATGACAGAGACAGTTGGATAACGACAGATATGCTCGTTAATGCAATAAAAGATTTGAAAGGACAAGTTGTTGTTTCGCCTTTTTCTGAGATTGTTCGTTTTTACAAAGATGGCAAGTTTAAAGCACTTTTTGAAGGAATGACGTTGATGGAGCTTGATATTTCAACGAGAATTTATATTCCACTCATTGGCTTGAAGCATCGATTTGAAAACTTTTTGAATACTTTTTCAAGAATACAAGAATCACAACCTATTTGGGCGGTTTATAGTGAAGAATTACAAACTGTAGAAATTGATTTGATTCCAAATAACTTTCCTTGTATTAATTCGCTTAATTGTCTAAAAAATGTCTATGAATGGCTTGTATTCTGGAAAACTCACGCACCAACAGAACGCATCCTTTGTTCATCCGATACGATTAGCACCTTTTCAAAATACTCTCAACCGGATAATATTTTTGATATTAGGAAAATAGAAACTGCATATTCATTTATAACTCAATTCTTAAATATTCAAACAGGTATAGAATACAAAGTAAGTGATGAAGTTTTTTGGATTCAGTTATTGTCTTTATTAGATTATCATAAAACTAATTCGTTTTCTTTTAAGGTATTTGTAAATAAGTACTTTAATATTCACGATCTTAAAATCGAGAATTTATTGAATATATGGACTTCAAATGAAACAAAAGAATTTGACCGTTGGTTACTAAAACATTATTACCTCCATTTTCTTGCTGACAATAAGTATCTGAATGAGATCATTATAGATTGTGTCGATTATTCTTCGTTAAGATTATTCAGGGAAATTGCATTGACTATTTTTGTCGATACAAGCACAAAAAAGTTTATTGAAGAACGGAATAACTTATTAAACTTATTTGATAGACAATATAAACTTCCTGATTCTGACTTATCGGAAATGAAAGAACAGATTCTGAATATAGCGAAGTTGGATACAGCAAAAGCAATTTCTCTTTGCTCTAGCAGATTTGATTTTGAAAAGGAAATGTTTATTGATTGGTATAAAGATGGAAAATTGAAAGATGTAGAATTACAAAAATTATATCCCGATTTTGCTGCATATCAATATAATATAAATTACGGTAGTTGGGTAAACACTTACATTCAGTCATACAAACGAGCCAAAATTGAAGATAAATATACAGACGAAATCAAGAATTTTATCACAGAAAAGAATGCTAATGAAGAAACCTTCTATCAATGGTATCATAGCTTTGAGTTATCAAAAGAACTTTTATCAAAAGAACAGCCTGATAAAGTTTATTGGGTTGATGGACTTGGTGTTGAATATTTATCCTTAATTAAAGAAATTATTAGCAATTCAAACTTTGAAATTGAAAAGCTGCAGATAGCTATTACAAGTATTCCGTCAAGTACTGAACACAATAAATTTAAGGATGTTGAGAAAATTGAAGATTTGGATAGCTTCATTCATAACAATTTGTATCAATATCCACAAACTATATGCAAGGAAATTGATATTGTAAAAAACATTTTTAAGAAAATTCTCAATCAAACAACCGAAATAACCCTTGCAATTGTATCAGACCATGGTTTAACTGCTCTTTCACGTTTAGTTGATTCCAAAAAATATACAGTAAAAGCAAGCCACGAAGGAAGATATATCAAATTAGATTCCACTGATTGTTTAGAAGATTCGGATTATATTCGTTGTAAAAATAGAGAAGATAATTTTAAAGTGGCACTTACACATGCTTCATTGAATACAAAACCTGTTCGCGAGGTTCATGGAGGTTGTACACCTGAAGAAATTTTAGTCCCGTTTATTATTATTTCCAACAAAAAAGAAAATATAAAAAATATTTCCAAACAAAATATTCCCGAACAAATTGCATCCAAGCAAGTGGTTGGTTTTGAGGAAGAAGAACTATTTTAGAAGATATATGAGAACAATAGGACAGAAAATAAAAGAAGTTTTTCCTGATATTGCTATTCTAAAAGACCAAGATAATTACAGTGTCTTTAATGGCAGAAATTTACCTTCGTTTGTCAAAGATTTTCTTATTAGAAAATACACTGATAGCAATGGCTGCTTAGATAAAGATGCTATTTTTGCTTTTCTTGATAAACATATTCCTGATGACAATAATGTAGTTAAGAACCGTTTGTTACGACAAGAAACTGTTCAACTTTTAACTCGTTTTATCATTACTACCGATATAAAGGGTGGAAAAGTGCGTTTTGCAATTCCAGATGCTGGAATAAAAACAAATGAGGCTGTAATTCCCGATTATGTAGTTAACCAGTACAAAGATGATTTAATTGATGGGGAAAAATGGGGAGTGATAAAATTGGTTTATATTCCACCAGTAGGCAGAGAAAAAGGACAAATTGAGTTAGCTGAATATAAACCGTTTAGACCTTATAAGGTTGATTTAAATTATTTTCGTGAAAGCAGGAAACAATTTACAACAGAGGAATGGATTGATGTACTTTTGGCTGCAATGGAATACAACCCCGAAAGCTTTAGAGGTACAACACAAAAGCTAGAATTTCTCACTAGACTGTTGATTTTTGTAGAACCGCGCCTGAATATGATTGAACTTGCGCCCAAAGGGACAGGTAAATCGTATGTTTTTGGTAATTTGAGTAAATACGGTTGGTTAATTAGTGGAGGAAAAGTATCGCGTGCAAAACTTTTCTATGATAAAACTAGACAACAACCAGGGATAATGAAAAATTATGATTTTATTACCTTCGATGAGATTCAAACAATCATTTTTCAAGATCCACCGGAAATGCAAGCTATACTTAAATCTTATTTGGAGTCAGGAAAAGCTACGGTAGATAATTATGCTTTTCTTTCTGAGTGTAGCACTATGTTAATGGGAAATATTCCGTTGTCAAGTAACAATCAACCATTAACACCTAAATATTTTAGTTCCTTACCTGAAAGCTTTAGGGAATCTGCACTACTAGATCGTTTTCACGGATTTATTGAAGGCTGGTATTTACCACGTATGAACAAAAGTATGATCTTAAAAGATTGGACTTTGAATGTAGAGTATTTTTCAGAAGTACTTCATTTACTAAGAACCTCTCCAGAATATTCTATACTTGTAAATGACGTTGTTTATTCTGAGGAAAAAAGTGATTTGCGGGATTTAAAGGCTGTTCAAAAAATGGCTTCAGCATATTCAAAATTATTGTTTCCCCATATTATAAGTACTGATGAATTAGATAAAAAAGAATTTAAACTTTATTGTCTTGATCCAGCCATTCGTCGTCGTGGTATTATCAAAGAACAATGTCATAAAATTGACGAAGAGTTCAAAGAATATATGCCAGAAATAGGTCTTAAATAAATATACAAAAACTGATAAGTATATAAATAGAAATTCCCTCTCAAATTAAAATAAAGAAGAGGGATTTTATACTTCTATTTCTTTACCAACTTACTTAACACCGGATCTTTCATAATCCGTTCCATTTCAATTTTCACAATCTGTGCTACATCTTTTTTGATGTCATAGTAAGTATTTTCTATGACTGTTTTCATGTCTTTGTTATAGGTTTGCTGAAAATCCATGATAACAGGAATTTCTTTAAATTCTTTGGTCTCAGCAGAAACCTTGTCCGTATCCACAACAATCTGAGCATGAAACGTCTTTTGCTCAATCCGCTCATCAAAATTATCCGAAACAGAGCCTACAAACATACCCTGTGTGAGAGTTGATATTTTAGAAGCAGGAATTAACGAATCCAACTGTGTATTAATAGTGGTAGACTTATCCTGCTTATTGATAGTCATTGATTGCCGTTTTTGTAACACTTTACCAAACCGATCAGAAAGATTCTTAGCTGTGTCGCCAACTACCTGACCAGAAAATATATTGCCAACTGTATTCATCACAACATCCGCTTCCTCTCTACCATAATCCCTCGTCAACTGCGATATATCCTGAAAACCTAGACAAACAGCCACTTTGTTACTGCGGGCAGTGGCTATTAGATTATCCAATCCACGAAAATAGATAGTTGGCAACTCATCAATAATAACAGACGATTTTAGCAATCCCTTCTTGTTTATCAACTTCACTATACGAGAGTTATACAATCCAAGTGCAGCACCATAGATATTTTGTCTATCGGGGTTATTACCAACGCATAAGATTTTAGGTGCTTCGGGATTGTTTATATCCAACGTAAAATCATTGCCCGACATTACCCAATACAGTTGTGGCGAAATCATTCTTGATAAGGGTATTTTCGCACTGGCTATCTGCCCCTGCAACTGTTCTTGCGCATTACCGTGCCACGCATCCATAAAAGGAGAAAGGTAATTCTCCAATTGTGGATAGGATGTAAGAATAGGGAATATTTCTTTATAGGGCTTGTTCAAAAACTCAATTGCATGGGGAAAGGTACAATATTTTCCATTATCATATAACTTTAAAAACCAGATAATGGCAGCCAACAATATAATAGGCGATTCGACAAAGAAGTCGCCTTGTTTCTGTATCCACGTTTTGTTCAAATTTAGCATTATGGTATAGGCACTTTCATAAGCATCTGAGATGTCTGTCATAAATTCGGGAGCAATAGGATTGCATCGATGGCTACGTTCGGGATTGTCGAAATTGATAACGAAAAACTGAGGATCAACATCGTATCTCTCTGCATATTGTAACATCTTGTTGTAAGCAATAGTAGACAAATCAGGATACTTGAAATCATAACAATAGAGAGCAAAGCCTTTGCTAATTTGTTGGTCTATGTAATTATTTACTACTGCAAAAGATTTACCACTGCCGGGAGTTCCCAATACAATAGTTGCCCGAAATGGATTGACAACATTGATCCACCCTTTGTGTTGTTTCTTCTGATATTGAAACAGTGTCGGTAAATTAACCGAATATTCGTTCTCCATGAGCTGAGTTTCCTGCATAAAGCTTTCGTTCTCCAGATTGAAAACATCATCCATGAGATTGGTTTTCAAAAGTCTACTCATCCATAGACCGCCCATTAATAACAATATATAGCCAATAGTCAAAGTAAATATATACAAAGCTGTATTAGCAACTAATGGCAACGGTAGGTCTAATATCCACCAGTTGAAAAAGAAAAAGATAAACCCAAAGAACAGAAATATATAAATCTTACTCCATGTTATCTTTTCTTCTTTTACGCCCTTTGTACCTAAACAAGACAAGGCTAGAAATACCACAGCAAACAGTTTAGTCCAAAGTATATGAGAAAATAATCCTGCTGTACGTTGAAAATTTAGGAGTATTCTGTCTACTACTCCAATATTTATTCCACCGTCCAATATTGCTTGGTAGCAAAACCAGTAGATGTGAATAACGACAAATAAAATACTAATGGCTCGCATGAATTCCATCACTTTGGCGAGTCCTCTCAAATCATCTTCATTCTGCATAACTTCATATTTTTGAGTTTCTGGCTCAAAAATATAATCTATAACAATATAGCGACGAGACATTTTACTGCCAATAATGGACAACTTAAAATAAGGCTTTAGTTTTCTATTTGGTACGAACAGGTTGTCAATGGCGGATGCTTCCCAATGATTATCCGAAATGGGCATTAGTATATTATTACTTTCGTAAATGGTCTGATTTAGAGGAATTCGACTTATTATTAAGTAGTTTACGTGAAAAGGTTCGGGCTAAACGCCATCAAAAAGCATCAGCATCATTAGGAATTATAGATAGCCAAAGTGTAAAATGGGGTGATAACAAGTCGCTCAATGGTATTGGCGGTAATAAAAAAGTAAAAGGTATAAAACGTCATGTTGTAGTTGATAAAAATGGATTTTCAATAGCAGTAAATGGATCTGTTAGAGTGTTTCATCTAAAGAAAATAGGTGGCTCTTCGAAATCCTCTGAATAAAATTCTAATAAATTATTCATCAAATCTGAAAAAAACCACCTATCTCATTACAAAACATTACTCTCACCTTACTATTTTGTCTGTCATTTTACGAGCAATCGGTAAAATTACGAAAGCAAGTATATATGCTACAGGAAGCATCATCCACCAGGTTTTTGCAAAAGTTGTTACCCAGCCACATTCGAAGCCATTATTGCGTATAATAGCAACTAATGTCATAAAAAAAGTCATGGGGGCGACAACAAATAGCATCTTGATATATTTGGAATATTTTCTATTCATTCTTTCAATGTTATATAATTTATTAATACATCAACTGGTTTTTGTTCTCTTATCAATCCACCCATCAACAATCATGTTGAGCCATCCGCACATATAACCCAGAGTCAAAGCCGTTATAATCTTTATGGATGCTTCGATACTAAATTCATATCCGGAAGCAAACCAAATGATGAGACCTGTAAAATAGATAGTCAATTTATTTAATATTTTAAACTTGGTCACAAAGAATAAGCCGGCAGTCAACACGAAAATACTTATCAACAAAGCAGGCATTCCATCCATATAGTTACTAAGCCCTATTGCCGAAAAATGGCATACAATAGCTAAAGTAATAGCTATGATTTGTTGGGTGAATGTCAATAGTGCTGCCTTCGGGGTACTGCCAAATAAGTAATAACTGCACAAAGCGATAAAGATCATCCAGATGTATAAATCGAATTGAAGAGCAATAAATGCAGCTATTACTGTAATCAATCCCATGCAGATTGATTTTGATAAAGAATTTATATTCATCAAACCTGAAATGGATTTTCGACATGCGAGTATGCAACTTTAGTTACAACTTTCCATTCGCCTCCAATTTTAAGCAGCGATATATAGTCGGTCGCAATCAACTCTCCGTGTCTGGATAAAAGCAGTTTCACTGTCGCTGCGTTTCCTGCTACGTCTATATAATCCAGTTTATGAGTAAGTTCGCGAAGCCCCGGCTTACCTCTGTTATCCGCTTTATAAGCATCTACTACGTTCTTCCATTCACGCAAGGGGAACTTTACCAGTTCACGGTCGTTTGATGAGAAAATAGCAAAGTCAGGATGGAAAAACTCTAATATTTTATGGGTATTCATATTATTGGCAACCCCGTTCAAATACTTTTCTTCTAGTAATTGTTCGATTTGTTCTTTTTCTGTTTTCATTTAATTTTTAATTTGGATTGTTTTTTTTAAGTACATGAAAGTATTTAATGATATACTACATCTCTCCTGCCCCTCCAAAAGTGGGGAGTATTTAATCCTTCTCCTTTAGGGAGGCTAGCAGGGGTATTACCAAAGCAATAAAAGGTCTGCGGCCTTAATTAGTTGTTAATCCACCATCCACAGCATAAATAGCGCCTGTAATCCATTTGGCATTTTCTGAAGCAAGGAATACTGCCAACTCGGCAATATCATTTGGTTCACCAATTTTCTCCATCGGGTAAATAGTTTGGATCATAGTTTTAAACTGTTCCAGCTTTTCAGCAGTTAGCTGATTCATATTGTGTTGCAACTGAGCCGTTGTGATACTACCCGGAGCAATAGCATTTACCCTCACACCATCTACACCCACTTCAAAAGCCAATGCTTTTGTAAATGAGTTGATAGCCCCTTTTGTCATCGAGTAGGCTGTTGTATTTCTTCCCGGTAGCATCCGATGGGCTAGATAGGATGAAATATTTATCACATTACCCTTTGCCTTCTTTAGCGAATCAAATAGCATGTGAGTCAACATATAGGGTGCTTTTACATTTAGGTCTAAGTGCATATTAAGGTCTTCTTCGCTCATCTCCCCGAAAGGAATGAAACGTCCGATGCCTGCATTATTAACCAGAATATCCACTTGTGGGAATAACTCCAATATTTTGTTAGATACACTTTCTATTTCCGAGATTTTAGATAAATCTGCTGCTATGGAGCAGACTTGTGTTCCGTAGGCTGACAATTCTGCTTCATTGGCTTTCAATCTTTTCTCATCACGCGCTATTAGACATACATTAGCACCATTAATTGCAAACAGAGTTGCGATAGCTAGTCCGATACCATCACTTCCTCCAGTTATTACAGCATTTTTTTGTTTTAACATTTCTTTTCTTCTTTTTCTTTAGTATATAAACAATATAATATGACGATATAATACATTAAATGTATATAATCTACATTTTCAAAGATAGAGATTTAATTCTATATTTGCACCAACAAATGTAGATTAAGTACAAAATGAGTGATATTAATGAATTATACTCCGATATGGAGTTTCTTGATAAAATGATAATTGGTATTGGCGAAGTATCGCAAATAACAGGTGTCCCTGTGCGTCAAATTCGTTATTGGGAAGAGAAAGGAATCATAACAAGCCTGACCGAAGAAGAGGGAAAAAACAGAAGGTTTGATTACCCGAATATAAAAAAAATGCTGTTGATAAAAGAGCTGCTTGATGAAGGCTATACGTTAGATGCTGCTGCTGAAAAAGTTAAAAACAGGGTTGTGATGCTACAAGAGGCTCTGAATAAATTGAAGAATAAATAGAAAAATATCTTTAATCAACTTTGATCTGACTGATATATATGCAATTATATACACTCTTGTAAAAGAGCTTAAAACAAGGAGCAAAGAAAAATGACAGTATCCTATAAGAAAATAGTTCGATAAAATTTAAACAGGCTCTAAATAGTTAGTGGATTCTTTTGCTAAAATACTTGATTTTATTTGAAGTTATCTCGAACTTTAAAAAATTACTTGAAATTGATTGTGGAAAAATTAGAATCCTCTGAATCTCATTCTTCTGCGTTTTTTCTCTTCCGCTTCTTTTTGTCTGGCAAAAGCTTCTGCTTCATAGTCAGTTCCGTGCTGTTCCAACAAAGAGGGAAGTAATGTTGAGTTATCATTTTCATACTGATTATTATCGTATTGAGTATTCCCTGCAAATTTGTCTCGTAGATTAGATTCTTTATCACATTTCTCGAGAATATTTGTTGACAACTGCTCTTTAGTTTGGTTATTATCATCCTTCAGTAGTTCATTAAATACATTCGCCGAGAATTCTTTCCCCATTTTAGAGCCGTTGAAAACCGTTAGGTTTTGATGGTCAATAAAAGTTGCCCCATAGATGCGACCTTCTGTATTCCCCCGAAATATAACACTCATTCCATTCTTGGCTAAATCACTTAGAAAATTCTGTTTATCTGTGTAGTTATCAATCGCTGAACGGACAATCAGTTTTGGCGAATCGAATACTTTATTTTCTTTCATATATTTTGTGGAATATTGCAATCGGCTTTGCAAGACTTCGTAACCAACACTTTTACCGATAACCGACGCTTTGATCGGGTTGCCTATTTTTTCTCCATTGTCATTTATAGCCGAATACACCAAACCATTATAGGCTTTCCCCTTTGCTTCTCCTTTTATCTCTTCTACCGTAACACCATAGAGCGAAAGCAAGGCTCGATATTCATTGACCGATTGAAAACGATAACCTTTGATAAGTGCTTTTGCCGTATTGCCTATTTGCTTTTTTATATCTCCCGATTGGTAATCCACTCGTTTAAGTTTGGGTAGTTCTTCCGATTGCTCTTTCTTTTCAGCCGTATGTAGATTATAGGTCTGCTCCAATTCACGGGTAATTTTCTTGGACTGGTAGAAATTATTGGAATCGTCAATCTTCTTACCCGTCTCATCTACATTTACCGTCACAATATGTATGTGTTTCCTATCGAGGTCTTCATGCTTATAGACCATATAAGGCTGATCGCCGTATCCCATCTTTTGCATATAGGTCTGTGCAATTTCGCTGTACATATCATCCGATACTTCATCATCGGGATGGGGATTTATAGAAATATGTAATACGGGCTTTTCCGTGTTTTTATTTGCATTCAGATAAGGAGCAAAAGACTGATTGGCAAGATACATATTTGAACTGCCATCACGATTCAGCATCACACGATTACTGAAAAGCACTTTCGCCTGATCCTCTTTTACCTTCTCTTCGTTGTAAGATAAGGCTCCATGCAGGGAGCTTCCTTTGCTTATTTTTGCAACCATAAGTGTCCATATTTCTGCTCAAACTCATCTGTCAGCATCATCATTTGCTTTTGTAAAGTGACCAATTCAAGTGTTACCTGCTCCAATTTATAGAGAAAAGCCAGTGCTTTTTTCTCTGCGAAATTCGATTTCAAGGCTTTTACCACCTGATTATAGTTCGTTCCAATTGCACGGTATTGACCAAAGAAAGTGGTCATCCGCATATAATAATCCTGCACACCCTTGTCAATCTTGACAACTTTGAAGGGCTTATTGAAAATACAAGAGGTTATAAAATGAGCTTTTATACTTTCTCCCGACTGCTCAAACAAAGACAAGAACTTATCATTCTCATCTACATTCATTCTGATGGAGTAGCGAAACACGGCTGGCTTAGCTTTTGGATTCCTGCCACCTTTTCGCCTTTTAAATTCATTGCTTGGACTCATAACTACATAAAAGATTAGTGAATAAAAATTATGACTTCGGAATAATTTTCTCCCCTTTAGGGGCAAGGGTTTTGAGCAGCTAGAAAGTATTTCGGGCAGCTCAAAACATACCTTGCCGTATTCTGACGAATACCAAAATCCATCCTTTGATGGATTGCCTCAAAAGCTGATTTCGGAACGGAATTAGCCCTCCAAAAATTGAGAGATTATAATCATACTACAAAGGTAGAGTCCATTAATCAGATGTTTATCATTCACTTATCGGACAAATAGTGACAGCAGATGTCATTAGATGACAGTTAATTTAAAACTGCTAAATACTCTCTGTTTTCTATGTTGTTTTGTGTGAATTAATCATTGAGTTAGTGAGCTAAGCCATTCACTCATTTTTTCATTAGTGAGGTCTTTCATTCCATATTGAAATACATCATTGATTCTTGACCTCACTATTTTGTGAATGCGTTAAATCAAGAATGAGAACAAACAATAGATACTGATTTATTGAATGGTCTAATGAGTGAACTAACTCATGAATTCATGGTCTCATGACTTCACTAATTCATTAGAACATTAGAGAATGATTGAGTTATATCATACATGAATGTATGATGGAATATATGAAAGAATGCTATAGCTAACTCGTGATTGATAGAATTAACAAATGAATTACTTATTTAAAACAGTATCACATGAAAAAGAAAACATTATTTATCGCTATCTCTACCCAAAAGGGAGGAATTGGTAAAACAGCTTTAACCGTATTACTATCCAGTTATCTGCACTACTCACAAGGCTACAACGTAGCTGTTATTGATTGTGATTATCCGCAGTATAGTATCAACGGTATGCGATTGAGAGATAAGAAAGCTGTTACAGAAGATCCATATTACAAATCGCTTTTCTACAAGCAAAGCAAAAGTCTGAACAAGCGAGCCTATCCCATTGAAGTAAGCCGAGCACCCGAAGCCATTGAAACAGCAGAGAAGATTATCCGAGAATCAGAAATTCCTTTGGATTTTCTCTTCTTCGACTTGCCCGGGACGATGAATGCCAAAGGCGTATTGAGTACTCTTGCTCAGATGGATTATATTTTCACACCCATTACAGCAGACCGAATGGTTTTGGAAAGTTCTTTGGAATATGCAGGACTTATCAATGAGCAGATCATCACAACAGGGAAAGGCAATATCAAAGGTTTACACCTGCTTTGGAATTTGGTTGATGCACGGGAAAACAATCATTTGTATGATGTCTATGAGCAAGTGATAGCTGAATTGGGTTTGCAAATTATGAAATCTTATTTACCCGACACCAAACGTTTTCGCCATGAGATAACAACGGAGCACAAACCTATTTTTCGTTCCACCTTATTGCCTGCGGACAAACGTTTAATCAAGGGCAGTAATTTAGATGAAGTGGCGGACGAGTTTCTTACAATTCTAAAGGGAGGCGGCAATGGCTAAAAAAGAAATCGAACACGAAATCGATGAGGATTTCTTACTGGCTTCCATAGGAGATCGTAAAGAAGGAAAAGCTCCACCCGTGAAAGAAGAATCAGAGAGTAATGAACCGGTAAAAACAAAAGATTTTGTTAGCAACAAACGCAATAAGCGCAACAACAATACCGGAGACTACGAAGCAGCTTTCTTATGCCGCAATGAGATACGACAACGACAAAGTGTCTATATCAGCCAATCGGTGCATCAAACCGTTATGCTCATTGTAAAACAGATTGCGAGCAATGATGTGTCTGTTGGCGGGTACATAGATAACGTACTGAAACATCATTTGGAGAAATATAAGGATGAGATAAATGCTTTATATAAGCAAGATAGAACAGATTTAATTGAATAAGGCTATGGTAGAATATGTAATTATAATATGTGTTGCGGTTATTCTCCTGATTAAAATACCGGAATACAAAATATCCATCCGAAAGAAAACTGTTTTACCCAAATCAGACGAAGTAAAATCTAAAAATACGGGGAAAAGAGTTGGGCGAGTAGGTAAAAGTATGCCCGATCTCAGACAAATGATGACATTGAATGACAGTTACTTAGAATCGGATAAAGCGAAAGAAAAAGAACATACATTTGATTCGTCAAAGGATGAAAGCGAGCCTGAACCAAAAGATTTGGTCATAGATGCCGACCCGACAGAAACAGTAATTGATGAAGAAGAGGATATTGCTGCTTATACAGGAGGAGAGGACATTTATACCGCCGGAGGAATGGACTACGATGTAATGATGAATACCGTTGAGGTTATAAACAGTAAGACCGCATCCAAAAAAGAGGAACAAAAGACAGGAGAAGTTTTGCATGAAAACCGAGATACGGAATTGGTAAACAAAATGCTCTCTACAAAAGGAGTTTTATCTGCCAGAATAACATCACTCCTTGACCTGCGTACAAAACAACATGCGGATGAAAATTCAAAGAGAGTTGAACTGGGTGTCGCTTCTAATCTGAATGAGTCGGAAGAATATAAGAATTTTAATGCCAGTGATTATTTCTAATGATATGTACAATTGTAAATAAAGAAAGGAGGTCGCCTATGCAGAAGTAGTAAAAACAAAACGGTCTGAGACCGTCCACTAATTTCCAAATTATTCAAGTCTAACCCGCTATGGGGACTATCCAATCCCCATAGCTTTTAAATTAATTGTATGAACAAAAAAGTATTATTTCTTTTCACCATCCTTCTGGCAACCGGCACTTCATTATTCGCCCAAGGAAACGGTATGCAAGGGATTACCGATGCCACCAATTTGGTAACAGGTTATTTTGATCCCGCCACTAAATTGATTTATGCTATCGGAGCCGTTGTTGGCTTGATCGGCGGCGTTAAGGTGTATGGTAAGTTTTCAAGTGGAGACCCCGACACGAGCAAAGTTGCCGCCAGCTGGTTCGGAGCCTGTATCTTCCTGATTGTTGCGGCTACTATCCTCAGATCATTTTTCCTATAAGCCCCCTTTTGTTCCCCCGAGGGGAAATAAGAATACTTACATACTTTAATTAAATAATATGGAATATTCAATCAACAAAGGAATCGGCAAACCCGCAGAATTCTACGGACTCAAAAGCCAGTACCTGTTCATCTTCGCCGGAGGCTTGTTATCCGTCTTTATCGTATTTGTGATTATGTATATGATCGGAATCAGTCAGGCGGTTTGTATCGGATTCGGTCTTGTTACCGCCGGAACACTCGTTTGGGGAACATTTTACCTGAACGACAAATACGGAGAATACGGATTGATGAAAGTGCAGTCCCTAGCCAATCATCCTAAATACATTATCAGCCGGTTACGCATCGAACGGTTATTCCAAACAAAAAGAAAGGAAGAAAAAGAATGAGAAATACAGCCAAAGCAGCAACACTGGAGAGTAAGTTTCCGCTATTGACCGTCGAACACGATTGTATCCTGAGTAAAGATGCAGACCTGTCGGTTGCCTATCTTGTCGACTTACCTGAGTTGTTTACTGCTACATCTCCGGAGTACGAAGCCATGCATTCGACTTGGCTCAAAGCCATCAAGGTATTGCCCAACTATTCGGTGGTGCATCGTCAAGACTGGTTTGTGGAGGAAAAATATCAGCCCCAACTCGACAAGGAAGATATGAGCTTTTTATCACGCAGTTTTGAACGTCACTTCAATGAGCGTCCGTATTTGGATCATAGCTGTTATTTGTTCCTGACAAAAACAACCAAAGACAGAGCCAGGCAGCAAAGCAATTTCAATGCCCTGACTCGTGGCTTTATGGTTCCCAAGGAAATGCAGGATAAAGAGGCGGCATTGAAGTTTTTGGAATCGGCAGACCAGTTCGAACGCATCATCAATGATTCGGGATTTATTAAGCTGACCCGTATCACCACTGATGAGATCGTGGGAACGGAAAAAGAAGCGGGCATTGTCGAAAAGTATTTCTCCCTTTCGCAACAAGATACCACCTGCCTGCAAGATATTACCCTCGGCGCAGGCGAAATGAAGATCGGGGACAAATATCTGTGTCTGCATACACTCTCGGATACCGAAGATTTACCGGGTAAGGTAGCCACCGATATCCGTTACGAACGGTTATCTACTGACAGAAGCGATTGCCGTTTGTCTTTTGCGGCTCCCATCGGTGTACTTTTATCCTGCAACCACATGGTTAATCAATATCTTTTTATTGATGACCATTCGGAAAACTTAAAGAAGTTTGAAAAACAGGCACGTAATATGCACTCACTTTCCCGCTACAGCCGATCGAACCAAATCAACAAACAATGGATCGAAGAATATTTGAATGAGGCTCATAGCTTCGGGTTGACCTCTATCCGCAGCCATTGCAATGTAATGGCATGGGCAGAAGATAAAGAGGAACTTAAACATATCAAAAACGATGTGGGTAGTCAATTGGCATTGATGGAATGTAAGCCAAGGCACAACACAGTGGATACACCGACGCTCTTTTGGGCAGGCATCCCGGGTAACGCAGGGGATTTTCCGAGTGAGGAAAGTTATTACACGTTTATCGAACAGGCATTGTGTTTCTTTATCGGAGAGACCAACTACAAATCTTCTCCTTCTCCATTCGGTATCAAGATGGTGGATCGGGTAACGGGTAAACCGCTGCATGTGGACATATCGGACCTACCCATGAAGAAAGGAATTATTACCAATCGGAATAAGTTTATCTTAGGTCCCAGTGGTTCGGGAAAATCATTTTTTACCAATCACATGGTTCGGCAGTATTACGAACAAAATGCCCATGTCCTGCTGGTCGATACGGGTAATTCCTATCAGGGCTTGTGTGAAATGATTAATCGAAAAACCGGTGGCGAGGATGGTATCTATTTTACCTACACGGAAGATAATCCAATTTCATTCAATCCTTTCTATACGGAAGATAATGTGTTCGATATTGAGAAAAGGGAGTCTATCAAAACGCTGATTTTTACCTTGTGGAAACAGGAGCATGAGAAATCATCGGGTGCGGAAAGTGTCGCATTATCAAATGCCGTGAGTAAGTATATCGAGCTGATCAGACGGGACAAGTCGGTCATACCCTGTTTTAACTCGTTCTATGAATTCGTGAAGGATGATTATCGCAAGAGTCTGAATGAACAGGAAGTCAGGGAGAAAGATTTTGATATTGCTAATTTTCTGTTCGTACTGGCTCCCTTTTATAAGGGCGGCGAATATGATTACCTGCTTAACTCGGATAAGGAACTGGACTTGCTGGGCAAACGCTTTATCGTCTTTGAGATCGATACTATAAAAGATAACGCCGTCCTATTTCCGGTAGTGACCATTATCATTATGGAGCTGTTCATCAATAAAATGCGGCGACTGAAAGGTATCCGTAAACTCTTATTGCTTGAAGAAGCCTGGAAAGCAATCGCTAAAGACAGTATGGCGAACTACCTGAAGTATATGTTTAAAACCGTAAGGAAGTACTTCGGGGAAGCGATTGTCGTCACTCAGGAAGTGGATGATATTATTCATTCCGCCATCGTAAAAGAGGCGATCATTACCAACTCGGATTGTAAAATTCTGCTCGACCAGCGTAAGTACATGAATAAGTTCGACTCGATTCAGGCAATGCTCGGGTTAACCGATAAAGAGAAGGCTCAGATATTATCCATCAATATGGATAACAATCCCGGCAGGCTTTATAAGGAAGTGTGGATCGGATTGGGAGGAGTACAATCAGCAGTATATGCTACCGAAGTTTCGATGGAAGAATATCTGTGTTACACCACTGAAGAAACGGAAAAACTGGAAGTGATGCAATTAGCTGAGAAACTGGATGGAAATATCGAACTGGCGATAAAGCAATTGGCTGAGAAGAAAAGGAAGCCCTCCTAAATCCTCCCCAAGGGAGGACTATAAAATCACTCAGAATTTATTAAATAACAAATAAAACGTATGAAGAAGATCATATTAACATATGCTCTAATGACCGCCTTTTGCCTTTGTTCAAGAATGTGTTATGCACAGTTCTACTCGGTAAACACCAATATTCCGGCACTGGCGACTACCACTTTGAATATGGAGGTAAGCATGACGCTAAACCGAAAATGGTCGCTGCATCTGCCTGTCTATTACAATCCTTTTGTGTTTTCCGACAATAAGAAGATACAGAATTTCACCGTAATGCCGGGAGTCAGGTATTGGATGCTCGAATCATACGTCAGAGGCTTTGTTGGAATTAATGCCATCGGTTCCAAATATCATTTCACTTGGAAAGACTTTCGGTATGAAGGCTTAGCCTTTGGAGCAGGCATCAGTGCTGGCTATGCGTATCTGCTTTCTCCCCGATGGAACTTAGAACTGGAGGGCGGTATCGGTTTGGTTTGGGCGGATTATACCAAATACAGGTGTGAAGAGTGCGGTAGAAAAGTCGGGGATGAAAACAGATGGTATGCCGTGCCTAATAAGGTGGCAGTATCACTCGTGTATTTATTTTAAGGTCGCAGACCTATTTGTTTATCCGTTATCTATAACACTAACAATTAGTTATATAAACAAAACAGCACATTAAATATTAAGTTTTACTCAGATGATTTATGTATGAAAAATAAAATATGCTATATCCTGTGCCTTCTGCTGCTTGCTGCTTGTAGTACAAAACGTTTGGACGAAAATGCACGGGCAAATATTTCTTTGCCTGTCGGGACAGTGGAAGAGTCGAAGACGAAAAGCAAGGACAAAAAACTGCCATCGGTTATTGATATGAAAGACCGGCACGGTAATGTAACCACCTATGTCCAGACCGAAAGGGATAAGGAAGGCAAGCAACAACTATCGGTTCAACTCAATGAAGTAACCATTACCGCAAAACTGAAGAGTGTGCCCGAACGATTCGGTAAAGTGGACATCGACTTTATCGTTACTGTTCCCGAAACCCTGATCAATAAGGACTGGCAATTAAACCTGACTCCCCTGCTGATTAAGAAGGATGAGCATATCCCTTTTGATAATCTGGTCATCAATGGTTCTGTATTTGACAAAGAACGGATGAAAGGATATGCAAAGTATGCCAAGTACTTATCAGGCATTGTCCCTGACAGCCTGTTTAATAACCGCTTTGTGAACATGAGAAAGTATTATAAATACCTCGCTGATTATGAAAAGTCCGAACTCAGGCGTGTACATAAAGACTCGATGGACTATGTGAAGTATAAGCGGTACATCGACCGATTGAACACCCGTTACGAAATCTTCAACCGTAAGATGTATAACAGTAGATTATGGTTAGCGAGGCAATTGGATTTTGAAGATATCAGGGAACGCTACGAAGTCTTTCATCGGGATACCACTTATGTCAGCCGATTTTACAGTAAACGCTATGAGCAATTGGTAAATCTGATTCCTCAGTTTCACTTACTCAGGGAAGTAACCGATTCGACTATTATCAGCAAATACCGTAAAGAAAAGTACAGGTATGAGTTTGTAAATAATTACCGATTCCTTACTCCTGCTGATTCTTCTGTCCTTCTGACGAAGTTTTACCACAGCAAACAAATCGAACGCAACGACAAGCTGATTGCTGAAAAGGAATTGATGTTTGCCAAGTTGGTCAAATTTCCGAAGAACCTGAACGCACGGCTGGATACGGTCATATTCAATAAAGGAAAATTTGAATATTACTACCATCAGGAGATCGTAACGGATGAAGATACCAAGCGGATGCAGTTGTATATGAAAGGTACGGCTCGGACGATACGGGGAGAAAGTTATTTGTTGCCTACTTCAGATACGCTGATCTATTCGGTTTCGTCTATGATTCAGTTTTTGGATATGTCGCCACGGTATATGCGAAAGATCATCGAGCGTAAAGCCAGTTCATCTCTCAAAGCCTATATCACCTTTAAGGTCGGTAAATCGGATCTGGATTTAAACCTCGATAATAACCAATTGGAGATCGACAAGATACAGGAAATGGTAGAAGCTTTGACACAGACGGGAGAATTTGTAATGGACAGTATTTCATTGGTAGCAAGTAGTTCTCCCGAAGGTTCGTATCGTTCCAATCTTTTGCTATCGAAATCACGAGCGGAATCCATTCAAAAATTCCTATTGACTTCGCTCTCTGACATGGATGGTATCGACAAAATGTTATTTGCCCGACCTAAAGGCGAAGATTGGGAAACACTATCGGGGTTGATAAGGGATTCTATCCATAGTTCAAATCAAGAAGCCATACTCGCTATTATCTCAGACAAGGCTGATCCCGACCGCAAGGAAATGGAAATCAAGAATCGTTATCCCGAAGATTATAAAAAGATCCGTAACGATTTGTACCCGAAATTACGAGCCGTTGATTTTACATTTCATGTCCATCGAAAAGGAATGATAAAAGACACGATTCATACGACTGAACCCGATTTGCTGTATACGGATGCCATCAAATTGATGGAAAAACGCAAATACAGTCAGGCTCTACAAATACTTTCGGAGTACAACGATTGGAATACGGGGATTTGTCTAATGTCGCTGGGCTATGATTTGGCTGCTTATAACTTATTCTCAATTGAAAAGGAAAGTGCCGACTGCGAATACTTGTTAGCAATACTTGCTTCCCGATTGGGTAAAGATGATGAAGCGGTAAAGCGTTACCTACATTCGTGTGAACTTGATCCGACTAAACGCTGGCGGGGAGCTTTAGATCCGGAGATCAACAAGTTGATTAAAGCTTATGGCTTACACCAAGAGGATGAAGTCGAATAATTCTGTAATCAGTTACGAGTTACAAGTTACGGGTTACAAGACTGCTTATCAGACAATAAACTTGAAAAAATGTATTGATGAGTATTTACGAGAGGTTAAAAATGAAAATCAATAAGAATCAATGAAAAAGAGAATAAAAATAACCTGTATAATCCTGTTAAGCTTGTTTATGCTCCCTTGTTGTAGCATGATCGACTTTTCGGAAGACTGTACCTATACAGGAAATGTGGAAGTCAGGTTCGACTGGTCGAATTTGTTGGAGGGGGATAAAGTACCCGAATGGATAGATACAAGGTTTTATGGGCAAAGCACTCCACTTCTGAACTATAAGTTAAGCGGAGATACACTACTAAGCGGAATACCTGCTGAGCGATTTGAGATAACAGCTTTCAACCCTATCAAGGGTTTGGATTATACAGGCTTAGAAAATATTCAAACTGCCAAAGCTCAACTTCCTGTAAGTGAAAAAGACGGTAAACTCTATACGGTTCAGGCTCCATTGTTGTATGCCGCAAAAACGGATATTCAGGTTCAGCCATATACTTCGACTATTTGTGAATTAGCCCCTAAATCGTGCATTCGTCAGGTTTTTATCGATTTTATTATCATCAACGAAGGCTTTGATTCCAATGTCGAAAGTATATCGGGAGAACTAAGCGGGGTAGCGACAGTATACAGCTTCGCTGAAATGGAAGCGATACGCTCTTCGGCTATTTTGCCTTTTACATCAAGAAAAATCACAGATAACAACTATTTAGCCGAATTACGGGTATTCGGGATGAATCCGAATGAAGAGGGTTTTGCTGAAATTCCTAAAGACCTGAAGCTATCGGTCTGTATGGAAGATAAGCGGATATTTTCTGAAAGTTTCAATCTGACGGAAGTATTCAAAGATTTCAGGTCGGCATCTATGTACCTGACACTGGAGATCAGATTAACGGCAATGGGAATTAAGATCTCGATTACCGACTGGTATACCGTCGATCAGGGAATTATCGAATTATAATCAACCGATAACTCGTGACTTTATATAATGCATGATATAAAGCACTGAATTATAAACTAATCCAATTTTAAACAATTTAAATTTCAAATTATGAAAAAGTTATTTTTTATGGCAGTACTGACTGCCTTAGTATTCACTTTCAGCAGTTGTAACAAGGATGAGCTACCGGATTCACAGCCAAAGACTGATGGTACAGAGCTAAAAATTCAAACGCAGGTTACATCAATCGATGCAGTTAGCACAAGGGCAACTCCTCTTTCTGCTTTTCTGCCAAACGCTAATATCGGCTTGTTCGTTACATCCGGTTCTTTGGGTAACAATTATGATTCCTATGTCTTTAATGCCAATGTACGCTCTATATTTAGCGGTAGTTCTTGGGCACAAACACCGGTGGTACGCCTTACGGCGGAGAATGCTACTGTTTATGCTTATTATCCGTATAGCAGTTCCAATACCGATGGTAAATCTGTCAAAGTAGATAACGCCGCTCAACATGATTTCATGTATGGCACACACACTGCGGGGCAGGCGGCTATCAATAAAAACAACCCTACTGTCAACTTAACCATGAAGCATGCTTTGGCTATGGTGCAGTTTAATATCTGTAAAGCCAATTACCCATGGCCCGGAAAACTGACTAGGATTGAAATTGCGAATGAAACCGGTAAAAGCATCCTATACAGTGAAGGTACAATGGATATTTCAACAGGTGTAATAACAAATACTTCGGGAAAAAACAATGCAGCGTCTCTAGGGGCATTTTCCGATAGTTTTCCGCTAATGACAATTACCGAGAAACTATTAAGTGATGAAGCTGCTTATCTTAAGTTATTTGTACTGCCTCTTAATTCCACAGGTGCAGAAGGCGATGTTGTATTCAAATTTACAATCGATGAACGCATCTATACATGGAAAGTGCCTGCCAATACAGTCTGGAAAAGTGGTACAAAGAATACTTACACAGTCACTGTTACAGGTTCAGCGTTAAATATTGGAACTGTAAACATAACTGATTGGACTGGTGGTGTTACCGGAAATGTCGGCTTGGCAGACTAAAGTATTTTGGAATAGGAAGAGCATAGGAAATTATGCTCTCCTTCCACCTTTAACAACTCTTTTCTAAAAATACAGCATTATGAAATCTTTATTCTATTTACGGATAATCCTCTATACTCTTATTTGCTTGTTGTATAGTTCCTGCCAGAAAGACGAAGAACAAATCAAGGAGACAATAACTGTTTTGACCAACGAAGTCAGATTCAACCTGCCGATTTCGACAAGATCCACAGACACACAATTTTCTGTAGGCGATGAGATTGGTGTATATGCTGTCGAGCGTTATTCTTCTGAAAATGCAATACTGAATGACAGTGCAAATTATGCCGACAACAAACGTTTCCGTTTTAACGGAACAACATTTGAAGCTTATAGCGATTCGGATACAATCATATTCCCACAAAATAAAGTATTGGACTTTTATGTCTATTATCCTTATACGGTATCGATTGAAAATCCAACTTCTTATTATTTTGAGGTTCAAAGAGATCAAAGTAATTATGAAGATTATACCGGCAGTGATTTGCTATTTGCCCACAATACAGAAGGGATAAATAACAGGATTGTTACACTGGAATTTATTCACAAGATAGCGTTGGTTGAAACTACTTTTTATACCGGAAAAAACAAGAAAGTAAGGCAAGCGGTCATGAAGAACCGTCTGTACTCGGGACGAATTAATATAGCAACGGGTAATTATACCGTTCATACAGCGGAGGATTTGAAGTCTGATATTCAAATGTTACGGTTTTCAGAAGATAGCCTGAGTGTTGTGTACCGTGTGCTAATGCCGTCGCAAGCAATTAAAAACGGAGACCTGCTGTTTGTCTTTGACTTGGAGGACGGACAAAGAAGTTATCAGGCGACCTCTTCCGTGAATCCGAATATGGGAGCTAAAAACACCTTTGATTTTGCCCTGCAATATAAAGTTGAAACGACAGCTTCACATGGTGGTACTGTTTCTAAAGGGGGAGTATTTGATTGCGGAAAAACCATTCAAATTTATGCTACTCCTGAATACGGTTATCAGTTTGACGGTTGGTTTGAAAACGGCCAGTTGGTTTCAGTATATGAATACTATTCTTTTATTGTAGATGCAGACCGGAAGCTGGAAGCAAGGTTTTCAGTTCAGGAGCATGAAGTGATGATATATGTTACATCCGGTGGAATTGCATCATTCGATAACGAAATGACGGGCGGTATTTTCAAACATGGGGAAGAATGCCACATTTTTGCTCAGGAAAAAGATTCGTACCGGTTTGTCGGATATTTCGAGAATGAAGTTCTCATACATGATGAGTTTGATTACAATTTCCCTGTAACACAAAAAAGGGCAATAGAAGTACGTTTCGAACCTTTAGATGTATATGTCAAACTGGATTTTCTGGGTCTGGGAATAGAACAGACAGGCGAAGGTTCTTTAGCTTATGGGTCCGCAAAAGTTGTCATGCAGTACTTCAAAGAAAATAAATGGTATGATTATACGCCTGAAAGCGAGATTACCGTATATGTTTCATTCAGGGTATTGGAACAAGAAAGGGTGTCGGGTACTGATATCGGTTACAAAATACATCGTTATTTTAAGATGAAACAGGAAAGGGTCAATCCGATGAATGTATTTATACTCTACTACTGGCAATTTCCGATGATATCCTCCAACCGAATGAATGACCTGACGGACATCTACAATCTGCGTTTGGATACTTCTGACGATACCGGCTCCCGAAAGTATATTTTCAATGACAAGACGGTAACATTTTATCGAATGAAACCGTGGAACTGGGAAGAATATAACGAAGTCATAAAAATAATACAGAATAAAAATACCACTATTTTTTAAGTAAAGTCATTTAACTTAAAAGCGATTCAACTCAATTATTTACAATCAAATTTTAGCAATATGAAAAAAAGAATTTTCATGTTGTGTATAAGCCTTACGCTTATCACAACACAAATCAAGGCTCAATTTGCAGTAGTCGATCCTTCCAATTTGGCTCAGGGAATAGTCAATACTACCCGTCAGATTGTGCAGACTTCGAGTACCGCAACAAATATGCTCAACAATTGTGCGCCCATCAAGGCGATATAATGAATATAGCATTAGCAAGCTATTAGGTAAGTGTTCTTTGAAAAACCTATCATCACCGACTTATCTGCAATGGAAACAACGCAGGGAGTGTAGCATGTCGGGAAAGCCATAAGTCAGCTAGTTATCAAGCTGCGACTGAATGGGGAGATGAAACAGATAGATATGAGGATAAAATCCGAATTGATTAAATGATAGTCCAAGTGGTACATGATCAGACTGTAGCGTAAGATAACTAAACTCGCTATACCGAGATATTTCTGTTGTGGAAGTTGTACAGCAGAAACAAGAACGTATCGAGGCACAATCACAATAAGTGATAAAGGACGGAAGTCATATCCGACAATCTATCAAAGCTAAAATAATCTGAGAAATCAGATTACATCATTATATCACAAATGGGGATTGCCTAAATCAGAATGCCACTTGTAAGGCTATGAGGTACAGACCTCTGAATATCTGACATGGCAACGGAGCCTCCGTAGTAGTCTGAGCAAGGGAAAGCCTTGTACACGGCAGATTGAATAAACGATCTGCCATGGCGAAGGGAGGCAGCTAATATTTATATATTTTCTAAAAATTAGTTACACAAATAGTTTTAATTTTATCATTAGGTTTTGTAGCAAAAGAGAGCAGCCTCCAAAATTTGGCGATTCGATCTTTGAGAGATGATAAATATCGGTTGTGAGTTATCTGTTTTCGCATAAACCACCAGACTCTTTCCACGGGGTTAAGGTCGGGAGAATATGCAGGCAGATAACGGAGTTCAAGCTCGGGATGAGCCCTCAGAAATGTTTTCAATGCCTTTGCATGGTGATACTTTACATTATCTACGTACAAGATAATTTTGGTTTTACCTCTGTATTCACGTAAGACCTTGCGCAAGTGCTGTTTGAATGTTTTACAGTTCCCATGCCATGCAAAGGTCACTGTCAGTTGTCCTGTAATGTAATTTACGCTCCCCGAACCGGTCACTCGCTCCCTTTTTGCTTGTTTACAAATAGCTAGAGGCTGCAGCCCTCGGAGCGACCAAGCATTTGAGAGCGTAGCAGTATTGCTCAGGCTAAACTCATCTTCAAACAGAACAACAACCCCAGAATCGCAAGCGGCTTGGTCTAAACTTTTTTTATATCAGCCTTGACTTGGGCACGTTTGTTTTCATCCCTTTCGGGATAAACTCCTTTGGCTCGCTGATAACTAAAACCTATGGAATGCAGTAAGTTGTAGATATTGGCTAACTTATACTCAACTCCCAATTGATTCTTTATGAAGTCTTGAACCAACGGACCAGACCATGTTCCCGAGTTGTATCCTTGCTTTTCGGGGCTATCGAGCAGAACCAAACGCAAAGCTTCTAATTGTTCAGATGTGATTCGTGCTGGTCGACCACTGCGAGGCTTGTCTCGAAGACCTTCGATGCCTTGTGAATCAAAGCGAGCTGCCCAATTTAAAATCTGCTTGAAGCTTGTACCATAAAGTTCTTCAAGTTCCCTGCTTGGCTTGCCTTTTGTTAATTGAAGGATGGCATAGAGCTTAATTCCAACCTTGTATTTATCTTCATTGTCAATGAACGCCTTTACATCACTTGTGGTGTAATTAATCAGTTGCTTTACATGTCGTCCCATTATTCAAAGTGGTTGAGTAAGGAACAAAGTTAAGAAAAATATGTGTAATTATTTATTGGGTATTATATATTAATACAATTAACGGAAAATGTGAGAGACATTATGAGAAGTCCAGAAAGAGTATTAAACAGTCTATTCGAACACGGTCAAGTGTCAAATTACAAATTTGAACGACTATATCGGATTCTGTTCAACGAGGAAATGTTCTATGTAGCCTATCAACGTATTTATGCGAAACCTGGCAATATGACACAAGGTACAGACGGGAAAACTATTGACCAAATGAGCCTTACTCGTTTAGAGAAGTTGATTAATTCATTGAAAGATGAGTCATATCAACCCCAACCATCGAGGAGGGTATATATTCCTAAGAAAAATGGGAAAATGCGTCCTCTTGGTGTACCTGCTTTTGATGACAAGCTTGTGCAAGAGGTAATCAGAATGATATTGGAAGCTATTTATGAGGAAAGTTTTGAATACACCTCACATGGATTCCGACCAAATCGAAGTTGCCACACTGCATTAGCTCAAATCCAAAAGTCATTCTGCGGAGCAAAATGGTTTATAGAAGGAGATATCAAAGGTTTTTTCGATAACATCAATCACGATGTGTTGATTAATACTTTGAAAGAACGAATCTCGGATGATAGATTCATACGCATAATCAGAAAATTTTTGAATGCAGGATATGTTGAAGATTGGAAATTTCATAAAACGTACAGCGGAACACCGCAAGGAGGTATAATCAGTCCTATGCTGGCAAATATATACCTCGATAAATTAGACAAGTATATGAAAGAATACATACAAAACTTTGACAAGGGAAAAGGACGGAAACGAAATGAACAGTCAGTCTCACTTGGGTATAAGAGACGCTGGATTGTGGAAAAACTAAAAGTGGTAAGAAACGAAGCCGAAAAAGCTGAGTTAATAAAACGGTTCAAAGCCAACAAAAGAGAAAGTATACTTTTTTCAAGTGGTGACGAAATGGATGAAAATTACAAAAGACTCAAATACGTAAGATATGCCGATGACTTCCTAATTGGGATTATAGGTAGTAAACAAGATGCTATTATTATCAAAGAGAATATTAAAAATTTCCTTATTGAAAAACTGGCACTGGAACTATCTGATGAGAAAACACTCATTACCCATACGGATAAATCCGCAAAGTTTCTCGGCTATGAGATTGATGTGATGAAATCCGACACTACTAAGAGAAGTAATAATGGAGCGTTAAGACGAGCTTTTAATAAAAGGGTCAGATTAATGATTGGAAAGGATATGATTAAAAACAAATTGCTTGAACATCGTGTATTGGAGATAAAAATCCATAATGGGAAAGAGCAATGGAAACCTAAATCCAGATCAAGACTAACCGTTATTGACGACCTCGAAATCCTCGAAAAATACAATCAGGAGATAAGAGGTTTAATCAACTATTACTCTTTGGCTAATAATGCCCATGAGTTACAGAGTTTTGGATATATTATGCAATACAGCATGTATAAAACCTTTGCTCACAAGTATAGGACTAAGGTAACTCAAATCCTGAAGAAATATCACAAGGATGGACACTTTACCGTAAACTATCAACTCAGAAGCGGTGCTGTAAAAAGCAGTCTCTTCTACCACGACGGGTATAAACGTAAAGACCCGATGAGAAATATAAATATTGATAATCTACCAAATATAGTGAAGTACACTGTTAGTACAAGTCTCGTAGAGAGACTAAAAGCAGAAAAGTGCGAACTATGTGGTGCTACCGATAAACTGATAATGCATCATGTGCGTAAACTTGGCGAACTGAAAGGTAAACAACCTTGGGAGAAGCTAATGATTGCAAGAAGGCGTAAAACAATAGCACTTTGTGGTAGTTGTCATCGAAAAACTCATTTAGGATGTATAGATTGATAATATTAGTGGAGAGCCGTATACGCAGGAATGTGTACGTACGGTTTGGGGGCGAGTGTTTGGAAACCGACCATAGTAATATGAAACGGCGCCGGGTACTTAGCCTACTCAAGGAGGTTCAAAAGGTTTATAATCAGGGAAAAGAGTACTACGATGCACTTAAAGTGGTCAATAATTTAGTAAAAGATGCACGTAAAGTGCAACGCACAATCCTGATGGTAGGCGAAATCTCGGATATCTATGTCATCAGTTTTCAAAAGATGATGTCAGACCCCAACTACTCGATAGAGGAACTCAACGCTATTGCTTCGGGATATGCCCGATTATTGGAACAAAGCAACGACGTGCTGAACGAACTCAGGGGAGTGGTCAATATCAGCACGCTGTCTCTTTCGGATAAGGAACGGCTGGATATTGTGGATAAATCCTACGAAGCCATGCTCAACTACCGCAATCTGGTACAGTATTACACCAATAAGAATATCGGTATATCCTATCTCAGAGCCAAGAAGAAAGGCGAAACGGCACGGGTTACGGCTTTATATGGAAATCCGAGTGAGCGTTATTGGTAAAAACTTCCAACTAGCAAATGTACAAATGGCACGAAACGACAATAAACAATCATTTGCTAATATGCTAATTAACTAATTTTCAAATTAAAAAATATGAATTTCGATCAATTTCACGAAACATTACGGACACTCTACGAACAGATGATGCCTTTGTGCGGCAATATGATCGGCGTAGCCAAAGGGATTGCAGGTCTGGGAGCCTTGTTTTATGTGGCTTACCGGGTCTGGCAGTCCTTAGCCCGTGCCGAACCTGTCGATGTGTTTCCTCTTTTACGTCCTTTTGCCATTGGCTTGTGTATTATGTTCTTTCCGACTGTTGTTCTGGGAACAATCAACAGCATTATGAGTCCTGTGGTACAGGGTACACACGGGATGCTGGAATCCGAAACCTTCGATATGCAGAGATATGCCGAACAGAAAGACAGGCTGGAGTATGAAGCCATGCGGCGTAATCCCGAAACAGCTTATCTGGTAGACAATGTTGTCTTTGAAGCTCAACTTGATGAACTGGGAATTACCGATGCGGGGCAGATAGCGGGAATGTATATCGAACGGGGATTATACAATGCAAAAAAAGCTATTCAGGAAGCATTCAGGGATATACTGGAACTGATTTTCAAGGCGGCGGCTTTGGTTATCGATGTGATACGAACGTTCTTTCTGATTGTTCTTTCCATTCTCGGACCATTGGCTTTTGCCATATCGGTGTGGGATGGGTTTCAGTCGACACTTACTCAGTGGATAACCAGATATATTTCGGTCTATCTGTGGCTACCTGTATCGGATCTGTTCAGTACGATTATCGCACGTTTACAGTCGTTGATGTTACAGGCGGATATAGAGCGGATGCAGGCTGATCCGAATTTCTCGCTGGACAGTTCAGATGCAATTTATATTGTGTTTCTCATCATCGGCATCATCGGATATTTCACGATTCCGACTGTTGCCGGATGGATTATTCAAGCAGGAGGCATGGGCAATATGGGTAAGAATATCAATAATACGGCGACTAAAGCAGGTGCTGTAGCAGGAGGTGCTGCGGGGGCTGCCGCAGGGAATGTTGCAGGAAAATTGATGGGAAGGTAAGTTATCGGATTAAATCAGTATGGCATAATCCTATTAAGTTATTTGTAGTGTATGAGTTAATGATATAATTCCATTCCACATGGAGGTAGACTCCTTTGAAATTCAGAGGATGCTGATAGTCTAAATAGTTCATCGCAAAAAAAGGAGAATTGACCCTATCCGATATTTCAGCTTTTGTATAAAGTGGTTTTAATGCAAGGTTATATTTATTGCCAACTTTGATCTTATTGCACTTAAAATCAATCGGTAAAATAATCTCTTCTTTGGTAAGGACTCTAAAAATGGAATCATTCCTGCGGACATTGATTACATATATGAAATCCCGGTTATTCTCAGAATCTTTCATTTTACTGATAGCAGTAACCAGATAAAGATTATCGGAGTCTGTTTCAGAATATTCCTCTGCCTTACTTGTAAATGCTGATTGTGATTGTCTGCACGAATAGAAGAAAGCAAAGAGTATTATCGTTATTCCAAATATTATTCTCATACACTATCAAATTATGTCATGCTAAAGATATTCAATATCCTCTGAGTTGGCGAAATATTTATCTAATTATTATTTAATCAAAATGGAATTTAAATCATTAAAAAATATCGAATCGAGCTTTAAACAAATCCGTCTCTTCGGGATTGTCTTTCTATGCCTGTGTGCTGCGATTACAGGATACTCTATGTGGAGTGCCTACAATTTTGCAGAAGCTCAACGGCAAAAGATCTATGTACTGGATGGCGGTAAATCGCTAATGCTTGCTCTTTCGCAGGACTTGACACAAAACAGGCCTGTGGAAGCCCGGGAACATATCAAGCGGTTTCATGAATTGTTCTTTACGCTCTCTCCCGATAAATCAGCCATTGAAAGTAATATAGAGCGGGCATTGTTGCTCTCGGATAAGAGTGCTTTCAACTACTATAAGGATTTATCGGAGAAGGGTTATTATAATCGTATCATTTCGGGAAACATCAATCAAACGATTCTGGTAGACAGTGTTGTCTGCAATTTCGATGTGTACCCATACGATGTGGCAACCTACTCCAGGCAAATGATCATCCGGGAAAGTAATATCACTGAACGCAGTCTTATTACACACTCCAAACTCTTGAACTCCGTCAGATCCGATAACAATCCGCATGGGTTTACGATTGAAGGTTTTGAAATTAAGGAGAATAAAGATATAAGGGTTCTTAACCGATAGCCCCTCTGGATCTCCCTGAAGGGGAGAAAAGAGTAAACCACGAGAAATAGAAAGAATTATGAAAGAGAGAATCAAAGAACTGGCTTATTGGTTTGAAGACAGGCTCAAAGAGCTGTGCGGGGAAATTACTCCCGATAAACGGTTGACTGTTATTCTGATTATGCTCCTGATTTTCACCCTCGGCAATCTATATTTTACCATCAGTTCCATTTATAACTGGGGCAGGGAATCACAGAGGCAGGAGCAACTGAAAATAGAGCATATCAGGCAACTGAATATGCGGAGATCTTCCGATACTATACCCTATGAATTTAACCAGAATAAAGAAAGAATCCGATGAAAGTACGCAATAGCACTTTAAAAAAAATGGATACGGTAACATTCTATACCCTGTCTATGCTTTTGATTGCATTTTTTTGTTGGATCATAGGTGATTCTAAGGTATCAAACCTAATTATGATTGATCCGGGTATAACAACGACAATAGATTATGACCTAGAAACAGGGCATACTACTTACAATCCAAAACAATTTAATTATGAATGAAATAACAAATACTAATTCCAAACTCAAGCAGAAACTTAAAAAATACTCTGTTTTTGTCTTGATGGCAATTATCGATATAGGCTCCCTCTGGCTGATCTTTAAACCATCCGATGCCGATAAAGCCAAAGAACAGGTGGGTATGGGCTTCAACTCGGATATACCCGATCCCAAAGCAGACGGTATTATCGGGGATAAGAAAGATGCCTACGAACAGGAACAGATGCAGCAACGCCAAAAGGACAGGATGCAGTCGTTAGAAGGGTATGCCGACATCTTGGAGAACTCAAAAAATGAGAGAGTCAGCATTGATTTAACTGATAAGCCGGAACAAAAAAAGGTTCAATCTGCCCCTAAAGCTCCTATTAACAATTCGGTATCTGCCTATCAGGACATCAACAAGACACTCGGTAATTTCTATGAAAAACCAAAAGATGACCCTGAAAAAGCTGAATTGAAAAAGAGACTGGATGAATTGGAAGCCAAGCAAAATGAAAAAAGCGATAAGCAATCGGCTATGGATGAACAACTGGCTTTGATGGAAAAATCTTATCAACTGGCAGCCAAGTATATGCCGCAGGGACAGAGTCAAAGCGAACCTTTTCAAGACCAACCTACGAGTACAGGTAATGAAAGCCTGAGCAAGAAGATTGTGAAAGGAACTTCCAATAATTCGAATAATGGTAAAACAAAGATTAGCCCTGTGCGTCAGCTTCAACAGCAAACGGTATCGGCATTGGCTCAGAACATCAGCAACGAAGAATTATTTGTACAATACGACCAGGCACGGAATGCCGGTTTTATTACCATGGATGCTAAAGAGGGAGTCTCTGAAAAGAATACGATCTCTGCTATTGTAGACAACGATCAAACGGTTGTTGACGGGCAAAGTGTCCGGCTTCGTTTGACTGAGCCTTTGATGGCAGGCAGTACGGTTATTCCTGAGAATACAATTATAACAGGAATGGCAAAGGTACAGGGAGAACGGCTGGATATTATGATTTCGAATATGGAGCATCAGGGGACAATTATTCCTGTGGAAATGACGGTTTTTGACAGCGATGGACAGCGTGGTATTTACATCCCCGGCTCTCTGGAAATGAATGCCGTTAAAGAGATCGCTGCCAATATGGGCAGTAGTGCGGGTACAAGTTTTACGATGGCACAGAGTGCGAGCCAGCAAATCGCATCGGATCTGACTAAAGGTGTGATACAGGGAGCTTCGGCTTATATGCAGAAAAAGATCAGGCAGATTAAGGTAACGCTAAAGTCGGGGTATCGGGTGATGCTAATGCCGAAAGTCAATTAGTTAATGTGATAATATGAAAATTTGAAAATGAAAAATAAAGAATGAAAAAATTAAAAATAAGAATAATGAGAAAATATATGATCGCATTTGCATTGTTGTTCGGAGCAATCGGTATCAATGCACAAACAGAAGATTCTACAAATGAGCTTCTTCAAGAAGAATTACAGCAGGTTCTTAAACCGTCATGGGGAGATTATTACGAGGGGTTATCCAAGAAAATAACTTTTGACCGCATGATTCCGCCTTATGGATTGGAAGTAACCTTTGATAAAACGGTGCACGTTATTTTTCCTTCTGCTATCAGGTATGTCGATCTGGGATCGAATAATATCGTTGCAGGCAAAGCAGGAACATCCGAGAATGTAATCCGTATAAAGGCTGCTATACGGAATTTTGAGACGGAGACCAATATGGCGGTTATTACCGAAGAAGGTAGCTATTACACCTTCAATATCAAATATGCAGATGAACCGGAGAAACTCAATGTGGAAATGAAAGATTTTATGAACGATGGTATAGCGATTAACAAACCGAATAATTCGATGGAGATTTATCTCAAAGAATTGGGAAGTGAGTCGCCCCGCATGGTTTACCTGATTAACCGTTCCATTTATCAGAACGATAAGCGATTGGTTAAACATATCGGGAGTAAGCGTTTCGGTATTCAGTATCTACTCAAAGGTATTTTTACACATAATGGTTTATTGTATCTGCATACGCAGATAAAGAATGCTTCGAATGTGCCTTTCGATATAGATTTTGTGCGGATTAAGATAGTGGATAAGAAAATGAGCAAACAAACGGCTATTCAGGAAACGGTCATCTATCCGCTCAGAGCTTATAACTTCGTTTCTCAGGTTGGTGGCAATAAGGCTGAGCAAACCGTCTTTACAATTGATAAGATTACCATTCCCGATGACAAGCAACTGCTGATCGAACTTTTTGAAAAGAACGGTGGGCGAAATCAGTCGTTCATTATTGAGAATGAAGATTTGATAAGGGCTAGAGTAATTAACGAATTGAAAGTACAGTAGTATGAAAAATTTAAAGAGATTAATCTTGATTATACTGAGCCTTGTCCTTGTCGGACAGGCTCAGGCTCAACGCTACTTACCGGGACAGAGAGGTTTACAGGTAACTGTCGGAGTAGTGGATGGTTTTCAGTTAAAGAAGGAGGATAAGCAGGCTTTTTGTTTTGGTGTAGCTCATTCTACTTACACCAAAGGTGGTAATAGGTGGGTATTCGGTGCGGTGTATCTCGAAAAGAAGCATTTGTATCGGGATATATTGATCCCTGTTTCGCAGATAACAGGGGAAGGGGGTTACTATAAACAGGTCTTAGCAGATCCGAGCAAAACGGTTTTTCTGTCGGTGGGTGCTTCTGCTGTGGCAGGTTATGAAACGATTAATTGGGGCAAAGAACTTCTGTTTGATGGGGCAACAATTGAAAGCAAGGATGCTTTTTTGTATGGTGGGGCGGTCTCATTTGAGATTGAAGCATTTCTGACGGATAGGCTTGTATTGCTGGCGAATGTGAGAGAGCGTATGTGTATAATATAATTGAAAAGTAGTCCACTTAGTAATTGAAAAGTATACCACTAAGTGTCTCGGATGAGATTGGCTAAAGATATTTATTCTTCATCAGGTTGTAACATTTTTTTAGTTTCTTTAACTCTGTACGACTGTCCATTCATGTTGATAAGGTAT
>NZ_JAAKEM010000026.1:0-52555 GCF_011039195.1 Dysgonomonas sp. ZJ709 | reverse complement strand
AGGAATTTATAATGTTAATATTTGTTAGTAAAATGCAGGGCTTTATTAGAAGCTCTAGCGGATTTTACTTAACCGGTGGTATACTTTTCAATTATTTTAGTGGACTACTTTTCAATTATATTATACATTACAAAGTCTTACACTGGCATTCTCACAAATTAAAGCAGCCGGGAAATTAACCGGTCAGGATTTACTCCAGTTAGTTAATGCCGGCTTTAATCCACTTGAACAAATATCCAAGACAACGGGTAAAAGCATCGGTCAGCTGAAGGAACAAATGGAAAAAGGTTTAATACCTTTTGCAGCCGTACAACAGGCATTTAAACAAGCAACTTCTGAAGGTGGTCGATTTGATAATATGCTGGGTAAAATAGCTGAAACACCAGCCGGCAAAGTTCAGCAATTATCTGGTGCATGGGATGAATTTAAGATAAGTGCCGGGGCTGCATTAATGCCTTTGGTATCGATGGCTCTGGATTTTGCATCCAGTATCTTACCTATTATTGAAGGTGTAATACCACCACTGACAACAGGCGTACAAAATATTGTCGGTTGGATACACCAGGCATCAGGTAGTACAGGAGTCTGGATGTCTTATCTAACACCCATAGTGGATTTGTTTAGAAACCACTATTTACCCTTACTAACAACAACCTGGAATGTAATAAAAAACATAGGCATGAAACTCGGTGAATTTGTGTCCAGGTCAGAACTATTAAAGGATATATTTAGTGCTGTAGCTACTTTTGCCGGTATGCTCTATGATGTAGTTAGTTTCTTAGTGGAAAGCTTGGGTTGGTTATTTGACAATGTTGTAATGCCTATTCTTAATGGCATTGAAAGTGCTTACCGGTTTCTGAAAGGTAGTGACAATAAGGGTAAAGCATTAACCCCGGACAAACCAGATAAACCACTCCCAACTAGACCGGACAAACCGGATAAACCTTCAGGCATTACACCGACAACAGTTTTACAACAATCAGTAACACCAATCGTGCCAGCCTCTACTTATGATCCAAGCGATAAAATTAAAGGTGTTGCCGGGGGTGGATCCAGACCTACTAACATAACGGTGAACTTAAATAAAGAAATGGTAGGGCAAATAACAATCAATCCGGTTACAATGTCTCAAGGTGCCGATGAAGTAAAGACTTTGATGATGCAAGCGTTAGCTCAAGTATTAAATAGTGCCAATAGATTAGCTTTTGAATAATGGAAAACGGATATCGATTTAACGAACATGATTTAGCAGATATATTTAGAAGTGTCTGGGGATATACGGCACCTCCGTTCTTATTCTCTTTACAGTCTATGATCGAGAATGCCATATTCAAGAAGCATACTTCATCTGATGAATATAGTTTTGATCCGGTACCTGAAAGACGTGAGTACAGTCGATTATCAGTTCCATATTATGCCAATAATAACAACGGTAATGAAATGTTTCTACCTATCTGGCTGATCCGACCAGATCGTAGCCAAATGCTACTTCAAAATACAGTTTCATCGTTTACTAATAAAAAAACAATAGTGGAAACACCATTGGTAAACAGACAGGGAACTGTAAAAGAGGAAATATCGGTTAATGATTGGGATATAAATATAAAAGGGCTGATAGTATCTATTGATATGGATTATCCTGAAGATGATGTAACAGCACTAAAAGAATTATATGATTTAGGCGTTGTTCTAGGTATTCAGAATGTACGATCAGCCATAGTGTTGAAAGATACTTCTGAACAAGTAGTTATTCGTTCTTTAAGATTTCCTGAAATAAAAGGCATGCGAAACGTACAAGCGTTTGAAATGGATTTATCGAGCGACATACCATTTGCACTGAAAATCGAATAGGCAATGTATTTGAAATTGGAAGGACATATAGAGATAGTAAGGGCTGATGGAAAAAAACTGACATTCGGGGCTTTCAATTCAGTGGAGATCGAGATTGATATGTTTAAGATCAATTCTTCCTGTAAAATAAAGTTACCTACATCATCCCGGTTGCAGTTCAACAACGGCAAATATGGTCAGATAGTCCAAACGGCAAAGCATTTTGCTAGAGGAGACAAGATTGTAGTTAAGCTTGGTTACAATGGTGAGCTTGAAAAAGAATTTACCGGATTTATTTCCAGGTTAAACTATACTACTCCTTTAGAAGTAGAGTGCGAAGGGTACGAATTTTTATTGCGAAGCCCATGCGAAACTAAAACATGGACTAAAACGACAATGAAAGAAGTTGTCCAGTATATTATCAAAGATACCGGCATTGTGCTGAATGATAAGATTCCTGAAGTGAATTTTACAAGATATATTATTCCGGCTAATATGACACGGCTCGAAGCATTGCAGATGGTCAAAGAAAAGTATGGTATGACTATTTTCTTTACTGATAATACATTGTATGCCGGATTAGCATACACTATCGATCACGGTGTTGTAAAATACCGGCTAGGATGGAATACAATAAAGGATGATGATCTCAAATACAGAAACGCTGATGATGTGAGGCTTCGTATTAAAGCGGTTTGGATTAAACCGGATAATACAAAAATTGAAGCTGAAGTGGGTGATCCTAAAGGAAGTTTGAGAACCTTGTTTTTCTATAATGTATCCAGTAAAAGCGAACTGGAGAAGCTGGCAAAAGAAGAAATAAAGAAATACCGGTATTCAGGATATGAAGGTAAGATAACGACTTTTTTACAGCCATTTGCTAAACCAGGTATGAAAGGTGAGTTGAGTGACCCTAAATATGCTGAACGTGATGGTACGTATTATATAACCTCGACAAAAGTAAAAGCCGACAAGAGTGGTGGACGTCGAACCGTTGAATTTACTATAAAGATATGACAATCGAACAACAAGTATTAAGAGGTTTAAAGAACCTTAGTGATAAAGGTGAAAGTACATTCATCGCTAACGTTGTAAACAACTATCCTGATAAGGATTTTGTGGATGTTAAAGATTTGAACGGTACGCTTTATCCCGGTGTTCGTAAACGCGCTTCACTCTCTGAAGCTACAGCCGGGATAATTATTACACCAGCGTCCGGATCATCGGTTATTGTAAGTCGAATTGGTAACTCTGATGAGTTATTTATTGAGATGTGGTCAGATCTGGAAAGTGTTATTATCGATGGTGGTAAAAATGGTGGTCTATCGATCACACCGGAACTTGTTACTCAGTTGGCTAAACTAACAGCGCGTGTCGATGGGATAATAACAGCTATTAAGAGTGGTGTGCCGGTTGCGAGCGATGGAGGTGCTGCATTGCAAACAACGATAGTAGCTAACCTGGAGAAGTTGACTGATAAAGAAAACTTTTCCGGTATTGAAAATAAAAAGATTAAACACTGATGGCAAACAGGAGTACAGGCATATTGTTAGATGATACCGGCGACATTGCAATCGATGTCAGACGTGATTCAAATGGATTGATAACAGGCGGTTTGGTAATAGGTGATGTGACAAATCAAAACCAACGCACTATTCTAACATCCGAAAAAGGAGAAATTAAACCCTCTCTTTTACTTGGTGTCGGTATTGCTTCATTCCTGGATGATGATGAGCCTTCTCTACTACTTCGCGAAGTTCGTGTAAATCTTCGCGATGATGGTCAAACTGTTAATTCGTGTGGATTTAATCCGGAAGGTAAACTTGTAATAATTGGCGGGTATGATTAAAGTAAAGGATAATCAGACATTAATAGATGTCGCTATTCAGGCATCCGGATCCATAGAAGGGATTTTCGATCTGGCTGTAAAAAACGACTTGAGTATTACCGATTATTTGGAACCGGGACAGGAGCTTGTGGATCCGGACATAATAGAACGACAAATAACTGATTTCTTTTATGTAAAAGGTCTTATCCCAGCTACAGAAGATAGAGGATTACTCCAGGAAGGTATAGAGTATTGGTACATTGAATATGATTTTATAGTTAGTTAATATGGCTAGAACAATAAACGAAATATATAATGAGATTACAGATAGTTTTATTTCTATCAGTATAATTAAAGTGTTTTATGGACTTGAAGATAATAAAACCTTTAGCGATCAGTTCTCACCTTCATCACTTGAGGCTACTCTGTTTTATCATGTGGCATCTGCTATATGGACGCTTGAAAAGCTTTTTGACCTTCACCGGATAGAAGTAAATAATATAATTGGAAATCTCAAACCAGGTACAACCCGATGGTACGCTAATATGGTTAGGTCTTTTCAATTTGGATTTAATTTATTGCCCGATTCTGATCAGTTTGATAATACCGGGCGTACAGATCAAGAAATAACACAGAGTAAGATCGTGGCTCATTCAGCGGTTGTAGAACGTGATAAAAAGCTGATTATTAAAACTGCTAAATCGAATGGTAGCGACTTGGAGCCACTAAGCAAAGACGAGAAAACAGCACTGGATGAATTTATAGAACGGTTTCGATATGCCGGTGTCGATGTAGAAAGCATAAGTGAAAAAGCCGATCAGCTAAAGCTGGCACTGGATATATATTACAACCCATTGGTTCTAAACTCACAAGGTCACCGCCTAGACGGTACTTCCATGACTCCTGTAGGAGATGCTGTTCGCGCCTATCTAAGAATTTTACCCTTTAATGGTGAGTTGGTTCTTGCTTTTTTAACTGACGCTTTACAGCAAGTAGATGGCGTGGTTATTCCTCATGTTGTATCAGCCTGGTATAAATATGGAGCGTTGGACTGGTTGAATATCAGTGTAAAATATCAACCTTATTCCGGTTATCTGCGTATAGATGATGCCAATCTAATAATAAATTATATACCTCAAAGTGAAATATTACAATGAAATACTTTAATATAAATTATATAAGGCTGATACAGCAGCTACTGCCTGTTGTTTTCCGAAAGGAGTTGATAATGGCTTTTTTAAGAGTATTAACATCTCCAATAAGCCGGCTACATAATCTCTTTATGCAAAATAGGTCTGCTAATATTTATCACCTAGGTATAACAGGACAAATATGTTATCTGGAGAAAGTTCTGAATGATCGGTTTGATTCAAGTCAACGGCGTATATATATAAGTAATGGTAATTTTTTCGACCAGGTATATATATTCACTCAAGATGAAGAACTAGACATTTTTATAGATGGTGAAGGTGGAGAAGACCTTTATCTTTTTACAGAACAGGAATCCGGATCCGAAAGTGTAGACTTTATTGTAAATGTACCTCTCGATCTACAATATAATGATGCTGAAATGAAAGCAATAATAGACATGTACAAGTTAGCTAGTAAAACATATAAAATAGATAAAAAATGATACATAAAGGTTTTGATTTTAGTCAACTGGCTGGATTTCCTTTTAATCAAGCCAGACTCCAGTATATGCAAGAAGCATATACCGATATTGTTAAAGGTTTAGTCTCCCATGCCGGTGGAAATGTTATCTTATCAGGATGTGTTGTTTCCGGAACGAATGTTACTGATGGGTGGGTCATTGTCAATGGTGAATTATTACCATTCTTATCATCATCGACCGGAACACAGACTACTTTTATGATTCGTCAAACGACAACACCTCTAAAATTCAAAGATGGTGAAAACAGGAATGTACAGTTTAGCCGTTTTTGTCAATTCGGATCGGGTACGGGTGCGATTGCATGGTCGAGCCTTACCCGCTTAAATTCGTTGCTGACAATCTCTAATCACGTTAATAGGGTTGATAATCCGCATGGAACGACAAAACAACAGATACAACTTGGAAATATACCGAATGCTATAACAGACGATCCGAACGTGTCGAATAGTGCTGTTTTAGCAACGAGTAAAGCGGTTAATACTGTTAATGTTGCTTATAAAGCTGCTGACACCTCAAACGCAAGTCTCGCCGCCGCCGCACTCAAAGCGCATACAGATAATAAAGCCAACCCGCACGGAGTAACAAAACAACAGATACAACTTGGGAATATACCGAATGCTATAACAGACGATCCGAACGTGTCGAATAGTGCTATTTTAGCAACAAGTAAAATGGTTGGCGCGGCATTCGCAAAAACGAACAATGTCTTTAAATCGGGTGTTGAGAAAATAGATTTAAGTAAAACTATACTTAAAATAAAAATAGGTGATAACACACTAGACTTTTCGCGTTTTCTTTTGCTAGTCAAACTAAACTTTGTGCGACAAGGATTTACAACCACTATGGATTATTTGGTTACGCATGATGTCGAGGCTGGAATCTCTCGCATCTTGAATGGCGACACTTATCTCGATATAACTTATGATCCAAGTAAACTTGGTCTCGGTGATAACTATTATGCAATGTACACAATCATACGTCTTTAATTATGGCAACAACGGATATAAATACGATAAAAAGCTGGTTTACGCGTGGCTCAAAACCTTTGGCGGCTCAATTTTCCGCATGGCTTGATTCCTTTTGGCATAAAGACGATCCTATCCCGATCGAAAACATTGATCGGCTGGATGATGTTTTAGGCAATTTCGCCACGACCCAGCAATTAGATAATACACTCACAGAAGTTAACAGGGTTGTAGGTAATGCGCTCACAGAGGTTAACAGGGTTGTAGGTGATGCGCTTGAAAAATTGGACGATGCCGCGTCGAGTCTGCAATTAGAGCGCCGTATATCTTTCGGAATGGAAGACAATACAATGAGTATGTTCTTTGCAGAGGCGCTTACCATCTACAAAATAGCTGGTATCAATGTAAATTCGTTGGAATTGGTAATAAATAATGTTGCTCAAATCGTTGCAGTGAACCAAACGATTGATTTTAAAATACCAGCAAACGCGGTGGTAACATTTTCAGTAACCCGACAAACAATTGATAATGATTTGTTTCTTTATCTGTTTGGCAAAATAACAATGTGATATGATATATACAATAAACAAAGATCAAGATACATTCGAGATCGACGACAATGTGTTTTTTCGCAATCAGTCACCGAAATTTCAAAAAGTCTTTTCAGAAAATCAACGTACATATAATGTTGCACTGTTCGATAATTGTGAAGTGATGGTTTTGAGTACTGATAAAATAGTAGTTAATGATAAAATAGAAGATTATGAATAATAAATTTAAAGACTACTATATAAACTATGATCAGCTAAACATCTATGATGTTGATTATAGGTTTATTTACTATTTCAGTCAGATAGCGACCTCAAAAAGTGGTGTAGGTACACGCGATAATCCTTATCACGTTGCAGTGTCTCACCTCAATGTCGGTAATGGTGGCGGTAAGACTTGTAATCTGCTTTCGGGCGGAGAGTACCTTTTGCGCCTCGCCGTGAGTGGTGATGGTCATTACCGCGATCTTATCGGTATGGGTATGCACGCAACAAAAATAAACTTCTCGCTTATATCCGATAATTTCACTCATATACGGTTTAAGGATTTAACGTTGAACGCTCTCGATCTTGTATCTGCAACACAAGCGATTACGTATCGCTTTGACAATTGTGTGATTGAAAGTGGTTTTAACAAAACGGTAACTAATGCAACCAGATGTATTGTGAAAATACAAAGCAGTATTGTTGGTACGCGCGGAACAAACAATACCTTTTCAAATACGGTGATACAAACATTATTATTTACAAATCTTTCGATTGTAAACAATTGTGACGTTGTTGTTTCGCAAGCGGATTTAACGAGTTATAATACAAGTTATAAAGGCTTCGATTCATGTCGATTCAAAATAGGGAGTGAGTTGGGTTTTACGCCATTAATCGGAAATACAGAGGCAACGTTACGTGCTGATTTTGTTAGCAGATGCGAGGCACAAGGCTTGACCGTTCCAAGTGTGACCGATTATGACGTTACCAATAAGGTTGGGCGCTGGGTGTTCGATAACGGATCGACGATCGATGGTGCGATTATTAAAGGTTCTATCTTTCATCTTTTTGAAGAACGTTTATTCATCATTCTAGGACACACAATCAACCGGATAGAACGCATACCGATTACATTGTCTAAGAATATACCCGCCTCGATCAGTACGACAAATCCTAACAGCGGTTTACTTGTTGGTGAAAACTCGTTACAGTTACCCGCGAATGTAGATATAACAGACGCGGCAAGCGGTTATATAGAATCGAATGTGATGTGGCTGGGTGGTAAGAATAAAATAAACGAGGTCGGTATATTTGGTAATTTGCCTATGTATTTAGGTGTGACAAGTGATGGCACGCGAGATATAGGCTCAACGCCTGTAACTGTAATCCGCGCGGGCTGGGTTTATTTGGTACGTTCGTCCGATAAGCAATTCGCGTCAATCACTTATAACGGTTCGACTTATTCTACTTCATTAACGACTCGTAATAATACATTTATCGGTGTGGCTGGTGTAGCGTCTTTTGCGGTTGTTAGCGGTAATGTACAAGTATTTGAAGTGTTAGACCTTGCGCGGGCGCAAACTGTCAAAATGCGCGTCGTGAATGACTTACCCGACGGTTTAATCACCAGCGGGAACTTACAGGCTGATTATTGGTACTTCGTTGCTCCGAATAACTTAAATGACACAAGCGGAACTGTAACCTATAACAATGTTGTATATCCGTGTTTTGGTTCATTCTTGGTTACTAGTGCTACATTGACATTCGCTATTACTGGTAATTGCCATTTGCGCCGATGCTGGAATAAGAACTATGCAGAAAGTGACGCAACCGACAAAGCATTTTGGACTAACAGGCAAAAACCGTTGTGGTGTGATGTTGTGCCGAACGATACGCGATGCCTGATGCAAAATAATCATGACTTTGCCAACGAAATGAAGCGCGGGGCTGATGGTAATTACTTGACCTCTGGTCATAATGATTTTTACGCACTGGCTGGCGGTGATGGCGGCGTGATCGTTCCATCGTTTACAATACATGGTTCATTTGTTCAGTATCGCATTGATATTTCAACGCTAAACCCTATTAGAATTTAATATTATGGCAGAGTATGAAAATGGATTGCCGCCTATAACCGACATATCGGACACATCTGTTTCGGGTGTGTCTATAACCAAAGCGGTTTTTAATGATGTAGAGGTTAGAAATGAAGTTACGGCGGTTAGTATTAATACAAGTGTATTCGAGTCAGCTAGTGAGTTGAGCGAATTAAATACTATATCAATCACGAAAGGCGATGCCGTTGGTAGAAACTTTGGTACGTTCTTGTAAATAAAATATAGAGGGATAAAGAAAGCCCTCAGTCGTTAGTAGTATCTCACCACGTACTAACACTATAATAAAATAGATGCGACAACACGCATAACCGAGGGCTTAATATGCCATTGTGTTACGTGTTGTCGCATTTTTTTGTACGTGGTGAGAATACAAAGATAAGTTTTAAACACTAATTAAATAGAAATTAAATGGAATTTAAGAAACAAAAAAGCTACAAAGTAGCACCGCTACCTTTTCAAGGACAGAAAAGGAGATTTGTAAATGGTTTTGGAATCGCATTACAGGAACTCAAAGCTAATAAGGAAGTGAGTATAATAGTCGATCTGTTTGGAGGTAGTGGTTTGCTATCACATACGGCAAAACAAATATTCCCTGAATGCAAAGTTATTTATAATGATTTTGATAATTATAGTCAACGGCTACGAAGTATAGATCGTACTAATAAGTTGTTGGCTGATATCCGGGTTATTTTAGTCGATCAGTCCAAAGAAAAAAAGATAGAAACTAATTACCGGGATTTAATAATTGAACGTGTAGAACTGGAAGATAAAGCCGGCTATGTGGATTATGTTACCCTGTCTTCATCTTTGTTGTTTTCAGCAAAATATGTTACTAACCTTGCAGAACTGAAAAAAGAGACTTTATATCACAACGTTAAAGCATCAGACTATGACTTTGATGCTGAAGAGTACCTGAGTGGTCTGGATATTGTCCGATGTGATTACAAGCAACTATATGAGCTATACAAGGATGTGCCGGGTGTACTGTTCTTAGTTGATCCTCCTTACCTAACAACTGATACAAAAACATATCTTTCAGACAAGTATTGGAAGCTCCGGGATTATTTGGATGTATTGAATGTATTAACAGGTTCAAACTATGTATTCTTTACTTCGAATAAGAGTTCATTAATTGAGTTGTGTGAATGGTTTGCTGATAATCGGAATATCGGCAATCCATTTGAAAACTCTGTATTAAACATACAGAATGTAACATTAAATAAAACAGCTGGATATAAAGATATGATGCTGTATAAGTTTGTGAAATGATGAGAGAGAAGCCCCAAAAGGGGCTTTCTTTTTACTAGTACTCCATACAAAAGGCAATAGAGCATACTCCTTCTATATAGCCATAGAAAGTAAACATTACACTTAATTTACAGCAAATATATAATATAAAGTGAAGGAAAAAACATCTGCATTCGTAGCTATAATTCCAAATGTATATTATAATTCCAAATGTATGAATGTGTAACTTACGTTTGGAATTTCAAAAAAAAACATTTGGAATTTTGGAAAACACCATTATTAATCTGTCTAATATATATGCCGGTATTTATCTTTATGAAAGTTAAAAAATAGCCATTGCCAAATATGATTAAACTATATCTGAGATGTGTCATATAAACGCTTTTTTGCTTTCGGTTTATATTTTTGATAAATACTAAAGAATGTAAATCTATTAAACCTTGCCTACCTTTTCTCATCTAACTTACAGAAACGAGAAATAATAACAAACAAATAAAATAATTATAGATCATGAAAAAAGTATTTTTATCACTAGCAATATTTTTAAGTGCATCACTAACAGTTTTTGCCGGACAACAAAAAGGCAAAGCTGGCAACAGAGGAAAAACTGTTCTACCTAAGGAATTAAGTTTATCGGATGAACAACAAAAGAAAGTAGAATCGTTAGATGCCGATTTTAAAACACAGTTTGAAGCACTAAGAGCAGATACAAGTATTACGAAAGAAAACAAACGAGCAAAACGACAAGAGCTGGCTAAACAGCACAAAGTACAAGTGCAAAATGTACTAACAACGGAACAAAGAAGTAGACTTTCCGACCTTAACAAACAAACAGATAAGAGAGAGAATAGAAAATCGAGACGTAATAAAGACCTTGCTCAGCAATCGGATAGCAGATCTGACGGAAGAAAAAGATCAGGAGAAAGATTCTCTAAAGAGATGAATTTAACAGCCGATCAGGAGGTACAGATAAGAGCATTGAATGAAGAATTCAGATCGAAATCGAAAGAATCGAGAGAGCAACATCGCGCTGCTGTTAATGCCATCCTTACCCCTGAGCAACAAGCTAAGATGAAAGAGCAAGGAAAACCGTCGAGAGAATTTAGAAAGCATGGCGGAAAGCGTTCCGGCGGCAGACGAAATCTGGATGCGCAAACTGTTGCTAAATTGGATAGCTTGAAGAGCAATTTTAAGAAAGAGAAGCAAGCAATAGAAATGAGCCGTATAGCTCCTGAAGAGCAAGCTCGCAGGATAGAAGAACTACGTACAAAATATAGAGAAGAAAAAAGAGAAATAACTATGAATGCTAAAAACACTAACACTACTAAGACAGAGCGTAGAAGAGTATGATAAATGAAGACGCTTTTGCTTGATCAAGAAGGCTATTGGAATTACCAATAGCCTTCTTCTTTTATATAATACAATAGCTTGATTCTATCTATTGTTTTTTAGTACCTATCCAAGTTGCTTTTTTCCATATATACTCCAATGGTCCATGTCTGTATCGCTTCATCCACCAATGACTGAATGAACACTGTACTAAGAATATAGCGATACCTATCAGGAATGATATAGTTATAGATGTAGAAAGCCCCAATCCCCAACTGTAAAATATAAATCCGCCGATAACAGATTGTACAAGATAGTTTGTAAGGCTCATTTTTCCATAAGGTATCAATAGAGCCAGAGCTTTGTGCCCTTTCACTGTCTTATAAAAGATTAAGAGAATAAGTAATATAAGAAAAGTCATAAATGCAACATTTGCATACGATTTGATTATTACTTGTAATGGTGTCAGAATATATGAGTTTGTAATATAATTAGGTAGCATACCTACTAATCCCATTAGAGGGAAAAAACATATAACTGCAATTACCATTCCGCGTATCCATTTCTTTGTATTCTCATCGTTAAGCAAGAAAAATCCTTTCCGTCCAATCACCATTCCGAACATAAATAAAGCTGCAATCTGAGGGAATCGCCCATTTTCGAAAGCCCACGTTGAAGTTCCTAGTTGGCTATGCTCAACCATAACTTTGAGAGATTCCATAAAATTACCATTGAGTAATACTTTGGTCAGCGGATCGTAATGATAACCCACCATACTTTGAGCAGGTACATAATCGGGATTGAATAATGCGGAAAAAACTTTAAACCATTCTGTCGGTTGCAGGACAAGAATTGTGGCAATAATCAAAACCGTTTTTGTAGAGAAGCGGCATACCAATATAAGTGAGATACCAATGAGAGCGTATTGCGAAAGAACATCGCCTGTATAAATAAGCGAGTTGAGCATACCCCAAATAAATAATAAAACTAATCGCCAAAGGAAACGAAGTCTGAAATCATTTCCTCGTTTCAGTTGATTATTATCCTGAATAAAGAAACTGAATCCGAATAGCAAAGCAAACATTCCGTAAGCTTTCCCTCCAAAAATAAAAAATACCGAACTGTTTATAGCTGTATCGGCAAACTTCATCCAATCGTTATCAATAGGTGTAAAGTTAAATAAGTTATAGTTTTCGAGACAGTGAATTAGCACTATTCCCATTACAGCAAATCCTCTCAGGGCATCTGCCACATCAATCCGTTGTGTGTCTTTCATTTGTTTGTTACTAATTTTATTATGTTATTTGGTTTACTTTCGAAATCTCGTCTAATATCATGCAAGCTGTCTCTACACTTGGTACATTCTTGATACTAACAGAACGTTTGCCGTTTTTCTCCTTCAATTCACAGTTGCGATGATATCTTTGCACATAGGTTAACAGTTTATCGAATGCTTCCGATTGGTAATAAGGAGATTCTATGTTCGAAATGAGGAATAAACTCATACGTTCGTTCTTAAGTGTTACTTTCTCTATTCCCAGTGCTTTTGCTAATATTCTCAGGCGGACAACAAGTATCAGCTCGCGCCCTTCTTGTGGTATTTTACCGAAGCGGTCTTCCAGTCTGCCGATGAAGTTCATAACATCCAGCTCGCTGTTCATATTATCTAACTCGCGGTAGAGGGTAATACGTTCCGAATCGTTAGGAATATAAGTGGCGGCGAATAGTAATTCAAGATCACTGTCTATCTGCACGTCTTCTACAAAATTGTCTCCTATTATTTTGTTATCCTCATTTACCTCATGATAAACATCTGCAAATTCTTCGTTTTTGAGTTCGTTGACTGCTTCGTTCAATATCTTTTGATATACTTCGTACCCTAAGTCAGCAATAAACCCACTCTGTTCTGCACCTAAAAGATTTCCTGCACCACGTATGTCCAGATCTTGCATCGCAATATGGATACCGTGCCCTAAATCGGAAAAATTTTCAATTGCTTGCAAACGTCTGCGCCCTTCGGCCGAAAGTGTATGCAGCGGAGGAGCTAACAGATAAGCAAATGCTTTTTTGTTGCTACGGCCTACACGTCCACGCAATTGATGCAGATCACTTAGCCCGAAGTTTTGCGCATTATCTATTATAATAGTATTGGCATTCGATACATCGATTCCCGATTCTATAATGGAAGTCGAAATAAGCACGTCATATTCGTAATTGATAAAATCGACTAGGATAGATTCCAGCTTGTTGGGCGGCATTTGTCCGTGTCCTACCACAATGCGTGCATCAGGTACTTCGCGACGAACAATATCTTCGAGTTCGTGGATGCTTTTTATTCTGTTGTGGATAAAGAATACCTGTCCGTTACGGCTCATTTCGAATTCGATAGCTTCACGTATAATCTCAGGCTCGAAGGTATGCACTTCGGTCTGTATCGGATATCGGTTGGGTGGGGGAGTCTCGATTGTCGAAAGGTCACGTGCACCCATCAGCGAAAACTGAAGTGTACGTGGAATAGGTGTTGCCGACATAGTAAGTGTGTCGATATTCACCTTCATTTTTTTCAATTTTTCTTTCACCGCCACTCCGAATTTTTGTTCTTCGTCTATGACTAGCAATCCGAGGTCTTTAAACAATATATCGTTGCTAACTATTCGATGTGTACCGATAAGTACATCAATTTTGCCTTCTTCAAGTTCTTTTAATATTGCTTTTATTTCTTTAGCCGTACGTGCTCTGCTTATATAGTCGACTTTACACGGAAAGTCTTTGAAACGATTCTTAAATGTTTGATAATGTTGGTAGGCTAGTACTGTTGTGGGAACCAGAACTGCCACCTGTTTATTATCGGCCACAGCCTTGAATGCTGCACGCATAGCTACCTCCGTTTTCCCGAAACCTACGTCACCACATACCAGACGATCCATAGGTTTGATATTTTCCATATCGTGCTTAATATCGATGGTCGCCTTGAATTGATCAGGCGTATCCTCGTATACGAATGATGCTTCCAGTTCGTGTTGAAGAAAAGAGTCGGGAGAAAACTGAAATCCTTTTTCATTTTTTCGCTTGGCGTATAGAGCGATAAGGTCGCGGGCTATATCTTTTACCTTGGCTTTAGCTCCTTCTTTTACTCTGTTCCATGCACCGCTGCCCAGCTTGTTTACGCGTGGTGGTGTTCCTTCTTTTCCTCTGTATTTCGATATTTTGTGCAGGGAATGAAGCGAAACGAATATAGAGTCGTTATTAAGATAGATAAGTTTGATTAACTCCTGCATTTTTCCATTCATATTGGAACGCACAAGTCCACCAAACTGACCAATACCATGGTCTATATGTACTATATAATCTCCGATCTGAAATTGATGTATTTCCTTTACCGATAGTGCTATTTTGCCCGATCGGACACGTTCTGTCTTGAGATTGAATTTGTGGAAACGATCGAATATCTGATGATCGGTAAAGCAACATATTTTTAGCTGTTCGTCACCAAATCCTTGCGATAGGGTTCTGTCTACAGCTGTAAACTGTATGTTATCGCCCCTGTCTTCAAATATCGATTTAAGGCGGGCTTGTTGCTTCTCGCTGTCACTCAATATGTAAATAGTGAATCCTTTTTGGATATAGTTGCCTAATGACTCACTTATCAGATCGAAATTTTTATGAAATAAGGGTTGTTGAAATGTTTCGAAACTAATCGTACTATCGGGTAGACTATGCGGCTTCACACCGATGTGTATATGTTTGAAACTATTTACTTTGCTAAGGTATTCTTTTTGAGTAATAAGCTTATTCTGTATGTCTTTCTCGTACTCGGGATTATCCAATAGAGTGGAGTCATTATAAACTGCTTCTACTTTTTCTGCCGACCAATCAAAATCTTTGAATCCTACAATTGTATTATTCAATAACAAATTTAAAATAGATTCGCGTTCCAGATCACCTTTTTGCATATCGGGTATGATCTGTATCTGTTGCAATCTGTCTTTCGATAACTGGGTCTCTACTTCGAATGTACGGATTGAACTCACTTCGTCGCCAAAAAAATCGATACGATAAGGAAATTCGTGAGAAAAGGAAAATACGTCGAGGATACTACCACGAATGGCATATTGACCGGGTTCATAGACGTAATCTACATATTCGAAACCGAAACCGTCTAACCTTTCTGAAATATATCCGCGTTCTACCTCTTTGTTTACAACAACATGCAGTGTGTTCTCTTGCAAGATATTTTTCGATACAACTCTCTCCGCTATGGCTTCGGGATAAGAAACAATGATAAAATGCTTGCTATTACTTTGCAACTTGGTCAGTACTTCGGTACGGAGAATCTCGTTCGACGCATCTATCTGACCGTATTTGATTGCTCTTTTGTATGCTGATGGGAAAAACAAAGCATTATCCCCTCCCAATATTTGCTGTAAGTCGTGATAAAAGTATCCGGCACTCTCGCTATCATTGAGAATATAGAGATAACAATCTTTGGTTTTATTGAATAATGATGCCGCAAACATGGCATCCGAAGAGCCTTGTAAACCTTTAATGTGGATGTTTTTGTCTTTTGCCAAAAGACTAACAACTGCGGGGATATTTTTATGAGAGTCAAAAACTTCTTGTAGAGCAGATAATTTCAATTCAGTTGGGATATTTGATTTGAAGCACAAAATTAGTAAAAAGAAAGATAATAAATAACATACCCATACTTTTTGCTGTCTTACTTTGGGTTTTATAACATACGAAAAAAAGAAAATAAGCTTTAAACGTATTTTTCTTGGCAGGGATAATAACATCATGGCATCTTTTTGTGTATAGATAATGATGTTGTATTTCTATTGAAATATTTAACATTTTGTGAATTAATTATGAACTGGTTTCTTTCTGTCATTCCGAACTAAAAGCTCCACTTCAAAATATGATATTTAATACGTTCTTTTATTTAAATAATAATTTCAAATATATGTATATTAATAATTATAATAATATAGTTATATATTATTACTAATACTCTAAATATATATTTATATATATATGGTATCGGATTGTGTATTAGAAACAGTAGTAGAGTTAGTCTTATGTTGTGTCAGGTATTGAGTATCCCAAAAGATACTCAGAATACTACTACAAACCCACATTTAAAATAAGCACATCTACCAGTAGAAAAACAATAATAATATATTGATAAACGATAAATATTTATATATTTGTAATCGATAAATCTTTGATTAAACTGTAATGACCAATTAATAATCATTATGAAAAAAATTTCAACAATATTTCTTCAGGTAGTCGTTGTCCTCATCGGCATTGTGGCACTTGTCCTTTTGATTTGGCTTCCCTTAACTGAGGGAAGAGCCACAAACTTAGACTTGTTTAGCATTTACTTAGATCCGTTCATCTTGTATGGATACGCGGCATCAATCGCTTTTTTTGTTGCTCTGTATAAGGCGTTCAAATTACTTGGATACATTGGACAAGATAAAGTCTTCTCATCAAACTCTGTTATGGCTTTAAAGAGTATAAAGTATTGTGCAATCATACTAAGCATTTTAATTGTAATGGCAGGGCTATACATAAGAATATTCCATAATAAAGAGGATGATCCTGCGGGTTTTCTTGCCATCTGTATCATGACTACTTTTGTTTGTATCATAATTGGCGCTGCCGCGGCTGTATTTGAAAAAATCTTACAAAATGCCGTAGATATGAAATCTGAAAATGACTTAACAATTTAAAGAGGAAAAGAAATTGGCAATTATAATCAACATAGATGTGATGCTCGCAAAGCGAAAGATGAGTGTTACTGAGCTTACCGAGAAAGTTGGAATAACTATGGCTAATATTTCAATATTGAAAAATGGAAAAGCAAAGGCAATCCGACTATCAACTTTGGAGGCAATTTGCAAGGCGTTAGAATGTCAGCCAGGAGATATTATAGAATATAAAGTCGACTAATTATTATATAATATTTATATATGCTATGGGCTTGCGTATAGCAATCTGTATTGAGATAAGTATATAATTATGTATTAGATCGTATTGTTTATAGAATACGCTGAATGATACTCGAATAAACGAAATTTGATAAAAAGGAACTAAATTATAAAATATTTGCAGGCACATTCGTTTTTTAATTTCATAACTTTGCCGCAAGTTTATCTATAGATAGCTAATATAAAAAACAAAGTTATGTCAACATACACAGAAGACAACCGTAAGGTTACAACACGCCGTCTTATCGAAATGAAAGAGCGTGGCGAAAAAATATCGATGCTTACAGCCTACGATTATTCGATGGCATCTATTATCGATCAGGCCGGAATGGACGTTATCTTAGTCGGCGATTCGGCATCGAACGTAATGGTGGGTAATGTTACCACTATACCGATGACAATGGAGCAAATGATTTATCATGGTCGTTCAGTTGTAAATGGTGTAAAGCGTGCATTGGTGATTGTCGATATGCCATTCGGCACATGTTCGGGCGATCCTCTTAAATCGTTGGAATATGCAATCCGCATGATGAAAGAAACGGGAGCAGATGCTTTAAAGATCGAAGGTGGTGAAGAAATTATTCCCGATATAAAGAAAATTATCGATGCCGGTATTCCTGTTATGGGACACTTGGGTCTTATGCCTCAATCCATCAACAAATATGGTACTTACAATGTGAGGGCAAAAGATAAAGGTGAGGCTGATAAATTGATAAAAGATGCTTTGCTGTTGCAAGAAGTTGGTTGCTTCGGTATGGTACTCGAGAAAATTCCATCCGACTTGGGAAAAGAAGTTTCTGAACAGTTATTTATCCCCACTATTGGTATCGGTGGTGGATCTCATACCGATGGTCAGGTGCTTGTTATGCATGATATGCTGGGTATAAATAAAGACTTCTCCCCTAAATTTCTTCGCCGTTATGCCGATCTGCATACAGTTATAAAAGATGCTGTTGAGAATTATATCAAAGATGTGAAGACTTCGGATTTTCCGAATGCGAATGAAAGTTATTAATCCATAAACAGTATAGATGAAAGTTTGTATAGCCGAAAAACCAAGTGTTGCACGCGAAATAGCCACAATTTTAGGAGCAAATGCCCGACGCGACGGATATTTCGAAGGTAACGGTTATCAGGTAACATGGACTTTCGGTCACTTTTGTACGCTTAAAGAACCGCATGAATATGCTCCGCAATGGAAGCGTTGGTCGTTAGACCTCTTGCCCATGATTCCGCCACGTTTCGGCATTAAGCTACTCGAAAACGATGGTGTTGTCAAGCAATTTGCCGTAATAGAAAAATTGATGGCAGAAGCTGATGAGGTAATTAATTGTGGTGATGCGGGACAGGAAGGGGAGCTCATTCAGCGATGGGTGATGCAGAAAGCCAATTGCAAATGTCCTGTTAAGCGTCTGTGGATTTCCTCATTGACAGAAGAGTCTATTCGCGAAGGCTTTCAGAAATTAAGAGAACAATCGGAGTTCGATAAACTATACGAAGCAGGATTATCCCGTGCGATAGGTGACTGGTTGCTTGGTATGAACGCGACCCGCCTTTATACAGTGAAATACGGGCAGAATAAATCGGTACTGTCTATCGGGCGTGTGCAAACACCTACATTAGCACTGATAGTTAACCGTCAGTTAGAGATTGAAAACTTTGTTCCCGAACCATATTGGGAACTGAAAACCATATATCGTGAAACTACTTTTTCGGCTACTAAAGGGCGTTTTTCGACACAAGAAGAAGGTGAAAAGTTTCTCGAAGAAATAAAGCAAGCAGACTTTGAAGTAACAGATGTTACAACAAAAAAAGGGGAGGAGTTACCCCCTCGTTTGTTCGACTTAACAGCCTTGCAGGTAGAATGTAATAAGAAATTTGCTTTCTCGGCAGAGGATACGTTAAAGACCATCCAGACGCTCTACGAAAAGAAACTGACCACTTACCCACGTGTGGATACTACCTATCTGAGTGATGATATGTATCCTAAAGTTCCCGCTATTTTGCGAGGATTGGCAGGGTATGAAGAACTGGTAAAACCATTACTTACAGACAAGATAAAGAAATCGAAGAAGGTATTCGACAACAGTAAAGTGACGGATCACCACGCTATTATCCCCACAGGCGTACGAGCTAACAATGTTTCTGATAACGAACGTAAGGTTTACGATCTTATCACACGCCGTTTTATAGCCGTCTTTTACCCTAATTGTAAAATATCTACAACAACGGTGTTGGGCGAAGTAAATAAGGTTGAATTTAAAGTAACGGGCAAACAAATACTCGATCCGGGATGGCGTGTAGTATTCGACAAATCGAATAATCAGGATGATGACGAAGCAGATAAAGAAGACGATAATATTCTTCCTGCTTTCGAAAAAGGCGAAACAGGGCCTCATGAACCGGCATTGAATGAGAAATGGACGCAACCGCCTAAATTCTATACTGAGGCGACTTTGTTGCGGGCAATGGAAACAGCAGGTAAGCTTGTCGATAACGATGAGCTTCGTGATGCTTTGAAAGAGAATGGTATAGGTCGCCCATCTACTCGTGCGGCTGTAATCGAAACACTTTTCAAACGTAACTATATACGTAAAGAGCGAAAGAATCTTCTTGCTACACAAACAGGAGTGGAATTGATTGGTACGATTAAAGAAGAGCTTCTTAAATCGGCTGAACTGACAGGTCTTTGGGAAAAGAAACTGCGCCAGATAGAGAGGAGCGAATACGATCCCCGTCAGTTTATAGACGAACTCAAAGATATGCTTACCCAGATAGTTGCCAATGTGAAAAGCGATTGGGGAAGTAGAATCACAATAGAAGAAGCTGTAAAGGAAGAGGTGAAAGAGGCTAAGCCTAAGAAGAAATCCCCTCCTAAAGAAAAGAAACCAAAGGCTGAAAAGAAAACGGTTGAAGCAAAAATAGAAAAAGTTGAAGCGGCACCATTAATTTGTCCGCTTTGCAAAAAAGGAACTATTCTGAAAGGTAAGTCGGCTTATGGCTGCTCCGAATGGAAAAGCGGTTGTACTTTCAGATTGAATTTCGATGGTACAGTTGAGAATTTATCCGATGAAGAATTGAGAGGCGTATTGAATAAGTAACTGTAATCATATTCTATCTATAACCTATAAATACAATCAATAGGCAATCTCCCAATATAGAGAATACACATACTATCTTTGCATTTTATTTATAATTATTCTAATTTATATAAAATGCAATTATATAATACATTAAGTGCTGATGAGAGAGCCAAACTCATCGATGAAGCCGGACTTCAACGGCTGACATTGTCTTTTTATACCTATGCACAGATAGCAGACCCCCAACAATTCAGAGACGAACTATTTATTCGCTGGAGCCAGTTAGATGTACTTGGTCGTATCTATGTAGCCCACGAAGGTATCAATGCTCAACTCTCGTTGCCTGCACCCAATTTTGCTGCATTCAAGGAATTTTTGGATACTTATTCGTTCATGAAAGATATCAGATTGAATGTTGCTGTGGAGCATGATAATAAATCGTTCCTTAAGCTAAAAGTGAAAGTCAGAGACAAGATAGTAGCAGATGGTTTGAATGATGATACATTCGACCCAACTGATATTGGCATACACCTCAAAGCCAAAGACTTTAACCGAATGATGGAAGATCCCGATACGATTGTGATCGATATGCGTAATCATTACGAAAGCGAGATAGGTCATTTCACAGGAGCTATTACTCCCGATGTCGATACATTCCGCGAATCGCTGCCTATCATCGACGATCAATTGAAAGATTATAAGGATAATAAGAATCTACTGATGTATTGCACAGGTGGTATTCGTTGCGAAAAAGCGAGTGCTTACTTCAAACATAAGGGTTTCAAGAATGTCTATCAACTCGAAGGCGGAATAATAGAATATACCCGACAAGTAAAAGCCGAAGGATTAGACTCTAAGTTTATAGGTAAAAATTTCGTATTCGACAATCGTTTGGGCGAACGTATTACAGAAGATGTAATTGCCCATTGTCATCAGTGTGGTAAACCTTGCGATACACATACCAACTGTTTGAACGATGGTTGTCACTTACTCTTTATACAGTGCGACGAATGTGCTGATAAAATGAAAGGCTGTTGTTCCGATACATGCAAGGAAATTGTATCTTTGCCCGAAGAACAACGAAAAGATTTACGAAAAGGTAAGCACAACGATGCTATGATTTTCAAGAAAGGTAAATCTAAAAGTCTTTTGTTTAAAGTATAATTATGCACGAAGAAATCTTCCCTCTTGTCGATGAGGCAGGCAATGTTATCGGGCAAGCACCCCGCAGTGTCTGTCACAATGGCTCTAAAGTATTACATCCTGTTATTCACTTGCATATCTTCAATTCCGAAGGTAAGCTTTTCCTCCAAAAGCGTTCCGCTAAGAAAGATGTACAGCCCAACAGGTGGGATTCGTCTGTGGCAGGTCATATCGATTTGAATGAAACATCTGAAGTAGCTGCTGTTCGTGAAGCATGGGAAGAATTGGGACTGAAAAATCTGGAACCGCACTTTATTACTAAATATATTATCGAAACGGATATAGAGCGCGAACTGAGTTACTGCTTCTACACTATTTACGATGGGGATTTCAATATTGATAACGATGAGGTATCGGATGGTCGTTTCTGGACGATTGACGAGATAAGGTCGCAACTGGGTAAAAATATCTTCACTACAAACTTTGAATTGGATTTCAATGGCTTTCTGAATCACGGTGTAGAATCACTCATTTCTCAATATATTTAATAGCCTTAATTTGTTAAATGTTAGATATTTAACTATTAGTTCGAAAGAATTAATATATTAAAGAAATAATGTTTAAGAATTAATTCTATTTTTGTCTTCCTTTATAAACTAAACACCTAACATTACTATGAAAAAATTACTGTTTATTATTTTATTTTCATTCGGATTTATTGGATTCTGCAACTCTCAGTCAAAAGAGTTGATGGAAAAATTTGAAAGCGATAAATCAATGTACACAATTGATGGAAAGAACATAGTTGTATCAAAAGTTATAGATAACGTACCCGGTACAAAAGACGAAATTTACATTAAAACAAAGAACTTTTTCGCTCGAAATTACAAAGACGCTAACTCTGTACTACAAACTGATGACAAAGAATCAGGTGTAATAATAGGCAAAGGAAGTTTTCCGGAATTGAAAGAATGGACCGATCTATTTGGAACAAAGAGCCTCCTAAGTGCTTATCACATACTTAGAGTAGATATTAAAGATGGACGAATTAGGGTTATTTGTAGTGCAGACGAATGGTTTTTATATAAGGTTACTGGAAAAGGAGCTAGGTCGTCTGATGAAGGTTATATTATAGATTATGCGCCATTTACCAATAAAAGGTTTGTTGATAAAGGTAAGCAAACAGAGGCTTTTATTAATTTAGTGGGTAGTATGAATGCGACAATAGATTCGTTAGAAAAATCCATCAAAGATGGTGCCTTAAAACAAGAAACTGACGAATGGTAAACCACCGTTTGAAAATCGTCTAATATATTAGTTACAATAATAAACAACCCTCCAAAGCTATGGCATAGTTTTGGGGGGTTGTTTATTAACTGAAAAGTTATTGTTTTATCTATTTGTTTATTAATGAAGTTATCTTAACTTTTTATTTTTCGTATTATTTTGTCATCCTGAGGAACGAAGGATCTCGGTTAGGAGATGCTTCACTATCGTTCAGCATGACAAAGAGAGTAAAAAACAAACAAAAAAGAAAATATTTTGAAAAGTCAAGACGACTTAAATATAAAAATATCTATATATTTGTGAAGTGAAGATATTAATTTAATAATGTATAGATAGTATGGAAAATTTAGAGCAATTTCCTCAAAGGAATAAGTCTGTTGTAAGTGTTGGCGATTGGATTATCACTATGATTCTAATGCTTATCCCTGTAGTTAATATAATAATGCTTTTTATATGGGCTTTTGGTGGTGGCACTGCCGAGAGTAAATCCAACTGGGCAAAGGCCAGCTTGATTTTTATGATCATCGGTATTGTGTTAACGGTTGTTTTCTGGGGCGCATTTGCGGCTACAATAGCCAGTTCGATGAATTGATCGCTCCTTCTGATAAGCCCAGAACAAAGAAATATGCATGAGGGTGTATCATAAGTAAAAGTACACAGCCAAAGTGTTAAACTCTTCTGTCATTCTGAACTAAGTGAAGAATCCCAACTCTCGATAAGAGATCCTTTTCTCCGTTTGGAATGATAGAATTTTGTAAAAAAATTACTTGTGACACACCCTCATTTTTTATCATAGTATGTGTGAGTTTGATATAAGGAAAGAAAGAGTAACTAATAAAATTTCCGAAGAACTTATTATACCAAATTGAAAGGAAGGATCTGTTTTTTTTGTTAAAAACATGAGGAAATAGCTTGAATCAGCCATAACATTCTTATCATAAATTACATCTTGTTATATCTTAAATTGCTTATATATAAAATATTATATATTTATTACCTCTCACATTGATGGGAGGGTATTGCTTGGGCTGTTATATTGGAATACTTTTACACCTACTACTTACATAATATACTAATTCTAACACTATGGAAATAAAAAGACTATTTTTAATAATGACACTGCTTGGCGGATTACTATTCTGCTTGTCGTCCTGCGATAAGCTAGGAGACGATGAATCGGATTCAGGTGGAAGTGGTGGTGATAGACCCAAACCGCCGAGTATAAATGACTTAGTGATTACGGATACGTTATCTATGGAAATAGAAAGAGATAGCATAATAATCCATAACTTATGAATAATGTGCTATCAATAGTTTTATAATTCAGTCACATCAAACTAAGGATTATTAAACTTAATAGATGAAAAACAAATAATAATTTCTGTTAAAGAGTTTCAAAATAGCATGCTTTAGACATAACTATCGATTTATGAAAATTTTAAAACCCGATCGGACAAAATATCTTCTAATCTTGTTAACTATTGTTTTATTCTCTTGTATAGAAAGTAAGCGCTCACTTTCGAGCGAATTATTGAGTAAAGCTCAAATTATAGTTGAGCAATATCCTGAAAACGCACTATTGTACTTAGATTCTATACAAACTCCTGAGAGTGACTTGGACAAGGACGACTATATGCAGTACATTGTGACTTATACACAGGCGAAATATAAAGCAGGTCATGATATAACAAATGATTCCTTAATCTTTAAAGCCCAAAACTACTTCAAAAATAATCCGCAAAAAGCTGGTTTAGCTAACTATGTTGCGGGTTATGTATATTTTGAAAGAAAAATTGATGACAGGGCACTTGAATCATATTTGAAGGCTGAGTATTATGCACGTAAAACAAATGATGACCTGTTGATTGCCAGAAGCCTGCATAGCATAGGTAATTTATATTTTATTAAACAAAGTATGGATTCTGCAATAGTTCGTTATAAAGAGGCGAATAGTTATTATATAAAAACAAAAGGTGCAGAAAAGAATAGGCTCTTACTTTATCAGCAGATTGGGCGAACATATGAAGATATGCACAATTTAGATAGTGCTTTGGTCTATTTCGAAAAGGGATCGGTGTTGGCAATGCAGCTTAATGACTCCGACTATGAAACCACTTTCATTTTTTTAAAGGGTATGGTCTTATGGGAAAAAGAAGACTATAAGCAATCAGAAGAATACTTATATAAGGCTCTCGAAGAAACTAAAAATGACGAAGAAGCTTTAAAAATACGCCTTAATTTAGCGAGGTTATATATAAAAATTGGTAAACAAGATGCAGCACAATTTCACATTGACGAGATAAAAAACGGATTATCTAAAATTAATGGCAATATCGGATTGCGAAGCGTATATACCTCTTTGGTCGATTTCTATACATTAAATGCAGATTATAAAGAAGCTATATATTACGAAAAGCTAATAGGGAAGATTAATCAACAAATCAGTGAAGAAAAAGGGTTAGATAAATTAGTCATTGCAGAAGAAAGGCATCAGCGATATATTGTAGACAAAGAATCTGCTGAAGCTCGCCAAAAATTGATAACAATACTTGGTGTGGTGTTCGGAGTGGCTCTTTTCCTTGTTTTCATAGCCGTTTTGTTATTAAGGAATAAGCGTCTGAAATTCGAGAAAGAATTAGAAACAAATAAATTGTCAGAGTCCAAAGACAGATTGTTGAGACACAGCGAAGAAAGCCTTTTATTCCTGCAAAGTATTCATCAGAATATAATTTATGATTGGGCTAAAGTAGAAGAAGAAATAAAAGAACTAGCTAACGAATTCGGAGCAGAAGAACGTCCAATTTTGCTGGATAAAATTCAGCAAATTATTGACGAACTCAGAAACAAATCTAACCAACAGTTAATCGAAAATGCGAGAATCCATTTACGAGAAGCCGATGTTAAGGAACAAACAATTAAGAATTTAAACGACAAACAACTGCTGATATTTATCCTCATTTGTTGTGGGTATAACAGGAATGATATGTCGATAATAATGGGTTCGGATGTTGCTATCGATGATGATGACTTTGCCGTTCAACTAAAAGTCCTGAAAGCGAAACTTAAAAGATTCGGGGTATCGATAGAAGAAATGAAACAAGAATCACCATCAAAAGAAATTGATAGTTAGTCAGCGTTTTTGAAAAAAAGCAAAAGTAGAGTGCCTGTCAGCAAATCCTTATTTCGAGACATTCTATAAAATCACTATAGTTGTAGTATAAGCAACAGAGGTATTTTACCCGAATTGGAGGAATCCATTTCGGGCTTTTTTTGTTTTACACAAACACAAAAATAGTGCAAATTTACAAGTTCTGTCTGTTTCGAAAAGCATATATAAGGGGTAACTAACTGTAAATAAATTATTTATAAACTATTGAAAATAGGTGTAAATAAGAGATTAGACAGATCGAATGCTTACACAATAATTAGTATATTTGTATGTGACCGCAATTATAGGGTATAAGTATTTATCTTATAGCTTTGATATGTGTATGCGCATTTAACCTGAATTGAAGATAAAAACAACATGAAGCACATGAAGACAGATTTGTTTAATATCCAAGATAAAGTAATTCTTATCACAGGAGGCTATGGAGTTTTGGGAACAAGCATTTCCAAATATCTGGCAGCACAAGGAGCCAAAGTTGTAGTACTTGGACGAAACAAAATAAAGGGTGATGCTCTTGGGAAAGAGATAAAAGCTGGCGGAGGCGAAGCCCTTTTCTTAGAATCTGACGTGATGGCCGAAGAAGTCCTCATTCGGAACAGAGAAGATATTCTGAAGAAGTATGGTAAAATCGATGTACTTATCAATGCGGCAGGAGGTAATATGCCGGGTGCGACCATTGGCCCCGACAAAAATATTTTTGACCTCAAATTAGATGATTTCAAAACAGTAGTAGACCTCAATCTTTTTGGTACGGCATTACCTACGTCTGTTTTTGCCAAAGCTATGGTCGATGGTGGCGAAGGTAATATTGTCAACTTCTCGTCTATGTCGGCACTCCGTCCATTGACACGTGTTGCCGGTTATGGTGCAGCCAAAGCGGCAGTGTCTAACTATACGCAATATATGGCTGGCGAATTGGCGACTAAGTTTGGCGAAAAATTCAGAGTGAACGCACTTGCCCCCGGTTTTTTCCTGACAGAACAAAACAGAGCTCTTTTGACAAATCCCGACGGATCGTTTACCGACAGAGGTAAAACGATTATAGCGCATACTCCATTTCGTAGATTTGGCGAAGCCGAAGAACTGCATGGAGCGATTCACTTTCTGGTAAGCGATGCTTCTAAATTTGTAACAGGGACTGTACTTGTTGTAGATGGAGGATTCAACGCATTTTCTATTTAAGATAAAACAAAAAAAACATGATACTAAGTGAGCAAACATGGAGATGGTATGGCCCCAACGATCCTGTATCGTTGGCTGATATAAAGCAAGCCGGAGCGACAGGAATTGTAACGGCGCTTCACCATATCAAAAATGGAGAGGTGTGGACGGTGGAGGAAATCCAAAAACGCAAGCAGACGATAGAAGATGCAGGACTCATTTGGTCTGTTGTCGAAAGTATCCCTGTGCACGAACATATCAAGACACAAGAAGGAGATTATAAGAAATATATAGAAAACTATAAACAGAGTATTCGCAATCTGGCTAAATGTGGCGTGAAGATTATCACCTACAATTTCATGCCCGTATTAGATTGGACTCGTACCGATCTCGCCTTCACAATGCCCGATGGCTCTAAAGCATTACGATTCGAAAAGGATGCTTTTATGGCATTCGACTTGTATATCTTAAAGCGCCCTGATGCCGAAAAAAGTTATACAGCAGAAGAACAGACCAGAGCAAAGAAACGTTTTGAGAATATGTCGCAGGCTGACAAAGATTTGATTGTCAAAAATATGATTGCAGGCTTACCGGGAGCAGAAGAGAGTTTTACTTTAGAAGAATTTCAAAAACAGTTGGATAGATACAATAATGTGAGCGAAGACCGATTAAGGCAAAATCTCATCGACTTTCTCAAAGAGATAGCTCCCGTTGCCGATGAGGTCGGTGCTAAACTGGCTATACATCCTGATGATCCTCCTTATGCTATTCTTGGTTTGCCCCGTATTCTTAGTACGAAATCGGATTTTCAGGCATTAGTAGAAGCTGTGCCTAATCAATCTAATGGTCTGTGTTTTTGCACAGGCTCATTCGGTGTACGTGCTGACAACGATCTGCCTGAAATGATTGTGGAACTGGAGGACAGGATCAATTTTGTACATCTTCGTTCTACAAAGCGTGACGATCAGGGCAATTTTTACGAGGCCAATCACTTAGAAGGCGATGTAGATATGTATGGAGTAATGAAAGGCTTTCTCGAAATACAAAACAAACGTGGAATTTCTATTCCTTTCCGTCCCGATCACGGTCACCAAATGTTAGACGACTTGAACAAGAAAACCAATCCCGGTTATTCAGCGATAGGTCGTTTGCGTGGTCTTGCAGAATTGCGAGGCTTGGAAATGGGGATAGCGAAAACACTTTATAAATAAAGGAGAGAATACCATGAAAGATTTTTTAGACGATAACTTTGTATTAGAGAACAGTGTGGCTGAATTGCTCTATCATCAACATGCCAAGCATCAGCCCATCATAGATTACCATTGTCACCTCGATCCTAAAATGATTGCCGAAGATTATCAGTTCGACAATCTGGGTGAAATCTGGCTGGGAGGCGATCATTATAAATGGCGTGCATTGAGAGCCAATGGGGTAGACGAGCGATATATAACAGGAAAAGATACTACCGATTGGGCGAAATTTGAAAAATGGTCAGAAACTGTACCTTATACAATGCGCAATCCTCTCTATCATTGGACACATCTGGAACTGAAAACAGCTTTCGGGGTAACTAAACTTCTTAAACCCGAAACCGCAAGAGAAATATATGATGAGTGTACAGAGAAACTTCGTACTAAAGAATTTTCGGCTCGTGGCTTGATGAAGCATTACAAAGTTGAGGTAGTTTGTACAACTGATGATCCGGCTGATTCTTTGGAGCATCATCTCGCTTTGAAGAAAGAAGGTTTTGAGATAAAAGTACTTCCTACTTGGCGACCCGATAGGGCTATGGCTGTCGAAAATCCTACTCAATTCAGAGCCTACATGGAAAAACTGTCTCAAGCATCGGGTGTATCTATTTCTAATTTTACCGATCTGCTGACTGCACTTCGCAAACGCCACGACTTTTTTGCAGAGGTTGGCTGTAAACTGTCAGATCATGGAATAGCTCATTTTTTTGCAGAAGATTATACAGATGTAGAAATTGACAGGATATTCAATAAAGTATATGGAGGGAATGAACTTACAATCGAAGAATGCTTGAAATTTAAATCGGGTCTGCTCTACGAAGGTGCTATAATGGATTGGGAAAAGGGCTGGACGCAGCAATTCCATTTTGGAGTAGTTCGAAACAATAGTAGTCGCTTATTTAATAAACTTGGAGCAGATGTTGGCGGAGATTCAATCGCCGACTTTTCGCAAGCCCTTAATATGGCTAAATTTCTGGATAGGCTTGATTCAAAAGATAAACTCGCTAAAACGATACTTTATAATCTCAATCCCCGTGATAACGATCTGGTGGCTACTATGGTCGGTAACTTTCAGGATGGAACTGTTGCAGGCAAAATTCAGTTTGGTTCGGGTTGGTGGTTTCTCGATCAGAAAGACGGTATGGAAGCACAGATAAATTCGTTATCTAATCAAGGGTTGTTGAGCCGTTTTGTGGGTATGCTCACCGATTCGCGTAGTTTCTTGTCGTACCCCCGCCACGAATATTTTCGTCGTATTCTTTGTAATCTTATCGGCAGAGATGTTGAAAAAGGATTTTTACCCGCTTCCGAAATCGAATTTCTAGGTAAGATGGTCGAGAATATATCATACTATAATGCAAAGAATTTCTTTAAATTCTGATTAACAATTAGCATGAGAAAAATAGCATGCAAAAGCAAATCGCTATTTTTAAGAAGTGAGAAAAAAGAAACCTAAATCTAATAATTATGAATAAAATACTACATGCTGCAAACGATACCATGACCAAATACAGGTGGAAAGTCTGCGCTTTACTATTCTTTGCCACGACTATCAACTATATGGATCGTCAGATTATAGGCTTGCTCAAAAGCGATTTGAGTGCCGAATTCCATTGGTCTGAATCCGATTTTGGTTGGATTACGGGTGTATTCTCGATAGTCTATGCCATCAGTATGATTTTTGTCGGCAGTTTCGTAGATAAAGTTGGTACAAAAAAAGGATATGCTTATGCTATAACTCTTTGGTCTTTCGGAGCATGTTTGCATGCAGTTTGCGGACTATTTACAGAATGGTATACAGGTATTGAAAATGCAGAGGGGTTAATAAATGCTACCGGTAGTATAGTTCCTGTTATCGCTACTGTCAGTTTGGGTGCTTTCCTTTTTGCTCGTGTAGTTCTGGCTGTGGGCGAAGCGGGAAACTTCCCTTCGGCTGTAAAAGCTACGGCAGAGTATTTCCCTAAACGAGACCGTTCGTTTGCCACAGGTATTTTCAATTCGGGAGCGAATGTCGGTGCTATTATAGCTCCGCTTTCCGTACCGTTTATTGCAAAAGAATGGGGATGGGAAATTGCATTTCTTATAGTTGGTGCTATCGGATTTGTTTGGTTGGGTTTTTGGTGGCTCCTATATAAAGAACCGGATAAAAATCCTCATATGAATGATGCTGAACGCAACTATATCAATCAGGATACAATTTTGGAACAAGAGTTGATTGCCAAAGGAGAGATAGAAGCACCCGATCCCAAAAAGAAAGAAGAATCGGTTTCGTTCTTAAAATGTATGAGTTACAGACAAACTTGGTCAGTTTTTTTAGGTAAATTTATAACAGACGGTGTGTGGTGGTTCTTTCTTTTCTGGACTCCTGCGTACTTAGACGCTGAATTTGGACTGAAAGGTACACAAATAGCATTGCCTCTCGGAGTACTATATACCATCACAGTATTTGGTTCTGTATTAGGAGGTAAATTTCCTACTTATTTCATCAACAAGGGCATGAAGCCATACGAAGGACGCATGCGGGCAATGTTATTCATAGCCATGATTCCGCTAGTTGTACTATTTGCTCAGCCGTTGGCACATCTCGAATTCTTAGGAGATTATGGATATTGGATTCCTGTGATATTGATAGGGATCGGTTGTGCAGGACATCAGGCATGGTCGGCAAATATCTATACGGCAGGCAGCGATATGTTCCCCAAGAAAGCGGTTGCTTCTATAACATCAGCTACTGGTCTGGCAGGAGGTGTAAGTTCATTTTTACTGATGATTATCAGCGGTCGGCTTTTCGACCATGCAAGAGATGTTTGGGGAGATATATCATTGGGTTATTCCATCGTATTCGGATACTGTGCCGTAGCCTATCTGTTGGGATGGGTGGTAATGAAGACGCTTGCACCTAAATTTAAGCCGATAACTGATCTGTGATATTTGGTGTCACTCGAAAATTATTACATTATTGAATGAATAAGGAAGGTGTTTGTTATTTTACCACTATAAATAACAAACGCCTTCCTGTGTATAAAGTATCAAACAAAAATTATATCTTTTTTGCGAAAAAGTGGATTCTGCCGATTAAAGAGTTAGTTTTTCTTACACCTAACGGAGTACAAGAGTCTCCGAGTGGCGTTATTACAGATTATCGAAGCGGAGGAAGCAGTGAGAGTCCGATACCAGGCCGTTTCGACATTATTGATGACGTCGCGATAACCGATACTACTAGACCACCAATAACCGGCCGTGCCGAAACCCATTACGATGCCAGTGCCATAGCCGGAAAGAAGGCCGTTGAAGCCGCCTTGTGCCGCAGGATTGGATGTGCCGTTGGAAGCGGTGGTTCCGTTGGTGGATGTAGTGGATTTCATGGCAGCACCATGGTTTATACCATCCCGGCTGCTAGATGTATAGTCTAATATAGTGCCGATAGTAGGCATAGTGCTAAAGATTGAGGTATTGGTAATAATAGCATTCTCCAGAGTAGTCCACTCGCGATCGCTCGGTAAATGCCAGCCCGAAGGGCAAACTCCCTGTCTTTTAACCCCTTCGGCTAGGCCTCCTTCATTAACAGTGCCTTCCTGACCAGTTTCTCCACCCTTGCCATTGGTTGCAGCGGCCCAATTATAAAGTAAACCTAAAGTGTTTTTGTTGGCAGAATTAATGGGATAGCCCCAAGCAGCAATGTTAAATGAACCAGCCGTACTGTTAATCAGAGTTAAAGCCGGATCACCGTCATCACGGACAGGGTCCATAATCTCAGCACGAAGGTTGTCGTTCATCCATACACCGTCTTCAAAGGTATTTTCTGCTTCCGTTGTAATGGTAGAAACATAGACAGGAGTCGTGCCACATGAATAATTTCCCTGCACCTCATAGGTCTTGTTACGATTTACCAGACCGACATAAAAGCGTGTATAGTTATAAGTCTGTGGGGTATCTCCTGCTCGGCTGTCGGTAAATGTACCGATATAACCCAAAGGATATTGGCTACGGTCTTTATCGGCAGGCCAGTTTGTCGGCGAATTCGGATCAAGAAGCGTAAAACCGACTAAAACATCCGATTTAAGCGTCTTGCTCTCGGCAGGCCAAACAGGATAAGAAACCAAGGGTTTCCACTTATCGCCTGTCCATACATGAATTCCGGGACAGATACGATCAGCTGTTTCTTGTGTCTTAGTATTATAAACCATCAAACCGGCATGGGTTGTTTTTAGTGTGGCATAATCCGACTCGCTACCGGTGAACATAGGGTAAAGGTTTGTTAAGTCTTTAAGTGATACACGAGGCATAGCCAAACCTTTAGTGGACATACCATCAGAATTTTCTTTTAGATCAAGCAGAGTGCCAGACGAAGGTCTTTCATCACTACCGATGGTTATCTGAGCATTCATTTTCCACGACAGGAGAAATACTGTAACCAGCACATAAAATAGTTTTGTCTTCTTCATAAAGTTTTTGGAATAAAGTTTTTGGATTGAGCAAATTATAGTTCGAATAAAGCAGACAGAACTGCTTAGTTGTTAAGATAGTTAAGAAATTCAAGAATTTGGATATGAGTAAAAAAAGACACACTGAGCTTGGCGTGTCCGTATAAAAGAAGGGAATCTTTCTAAAAAGTTTGGTTTATGGTTTTTATAGTGTAATATATACTTAATACATGTAAAGAGACAATGACAATCAGCCAAAGGAGATTTGTTACTGTAAATGAGAACCAATAAGAATAGGTAGGTCATATTAATATTGATAACCCTCTCTTTAATAAAAGAGAGCTAACTCTTGTGTTTTCAAATGAAAATACAACAGAAAAACTTAATTTATTCTGAGGAAAATTGTTCATGAAAATTACTTATATGTCCTTAACGACTGTAAATGTAATTATATATTTTAATTCGTCAAGCAGGTAGGTGAAAAAATGGAAAATCATTTTAATTTTTACTATATTAATTGTATTGGATGAGGAATCCTCTTTGGCTTTTGATATTTAGTTAAAACAAATAAGGAGGCGTTTATTATTTATAATCGTAAAATAACAAATGCCTCCTTTTATAAAGATATCGGACAAAAAAAATCTCTTTAAAGAGTTAAAATGATAAATCTATAAAGTACTAGTTTCTCTTACACCTAACCGAGTGCATGGCGTTCCGCGCAGAGTTGTTCCAGCGGTATCCCTTAGCCTCGGTATTCTGGAGACTCCGACGCCAAGCCAAAGTTGCGCTAGAATTGCTACTAGACCACCAATAGCCTTGCGTGCCGAATTTGTTCGAGCTATCACTGTTACCGGAAAGAAGGCCGTTGAAGCCGCCTTGCGTTACAGGATTGGATGTGCCGCCAGTGGCGGTGGTTCCGTCGGCGGATGTAGTGGATTTCATAGCAGTACCATGGGTTGTGCCACGCCAACTGTAAAGAGCGTAGTCTAATATATTAGCACTACCGATATTAGGCGTAGTACTGAAAAGAGATGTGTTAATGATAATCGCATTCTCCAGATTAGTCCACTCCCTGTCGCTCGGTAAATGCCATCCCGAAGGGCAGATACCCTGTCTTTGAGTTCCTTCGGCAAGTTCACCTTCACTAACTGTACCTTCCTGACCCGTCGCTCCACCCTTGCCATTAGTGGCTGCCGCCCAATTATAAAGTACACCTAACGTGTTTTTATTGGCAGATACTTTATTGGGGTAACCAAAATAGGTTTCAGAATGACTGTAAGTATAATTTTCGGTCAGAATCAAAATAATATCGCCGTTATCACGCACAGGGTCGATAACCTCGGCACGAAGATTATCATTCATCCATACACCATCTTCAAAATAGTCGCCTGTTTCAATTGTAGTGACAGCGTTGCCGGAGACAAGAGTATTGCTGCATGAATAATTTTCCTGTACCTCATAAGTCTTGGTACGATTAGCCAGACCGACATAAAAGCGGGTATAATTGTAGGTCTGTGGCGTATCGCCCCCACGGCTGTCGGTAAATGTGCCGATATAGCCTAAAGGGTATTGGCTGCGGTCTTTATCGGCAGGCCAATTTGTAGGCGAATTCGGATCAAGGAACGTAAAACCATTTAATTTATCCGATTTAAGAATCTTGCTGCCGACAGGTTGTATAGGATAGGGGATAAGCGACTCCCATTTTTCCCCAGTCCATAGGTGAAGCCCGGGACAGATACGATTGGCTGTTTCTTGTGTAGTAGTATTGTAAACCATCAGACCGACATGAGAGGCTTTTAGTGTCTCATAATCAGTTTCACTACCTGTGAGCATAGGGTAAAGATTGGTTAAATCACTAAGTGGTACACGAGGCATACCTAGCCCCTTAGTGGACATACCTTCCTTGTTTTCCTTCAGATCGAGCAGAGCGCCTGCTGAAGGAGCTTCGCCACTACCGATTGTTACCTGGGCATTCACCTTCCACGACAATAAAAAGGCAGTAATTAGCACATAAAATAGTTTTGTCTTCCTCATAAAGTTTTTGAATAAAGTTTTTAATTTGAGCAAATTATAGTTCGCATATAGCAGATAAAGCTGCTTAGATGTTAAGATTGTTAAGTAATCCACGATTTTGGATATAGGCATGTAAAGTCTGTCAACTACATACTTTTGGTTGGCAGCATAAAAAATAAGGGCACACTCAATGCAGCATACCCTTTTAGTAGAAATAAATATATATAGAAAGTTTGTTTTGTAATTTTTATTGTGTAATATATACGCAATATGTGAAAAGAGATGGTAACAAATAACAAAAGGAGAATTGTTATTACGAATTAGAAAAAATAAAAATAGGTAGATTAGTAGATCATTCTCTCTCTCTCTCTCTCTCTCTCTCTCTCTCTCTCTCTCTCTAATAAAATATAGCTAACCTCCAAATTTTCAGCGGAAAAGATGGAGAAAATAGCTATTTTATTTCGAGATAAATTGTTCATTTTATTTGTTTTATTTATATATCCTTAACGGTTGTAAATATAATTATATATTTTAAATTTATCAAATAGATAAGCATTAAATAAAGTATCTATGAGTTGATACCCAGTTTTCTTTATCAGCTTTTTTTGTCATTGCGATATACGGCGAAGATCTCCTGCTATTCTTTAGGTCTAGAATGAATAGATGGCTTCTTTCGAATCGAGATTTTATTGTTCTTTTCCCTATGCTGAACTCACGTTAATTATCCAAAATGTGATTATGTTATTTTTTCTCCCTTTAAAATAACATAATATTTACTCATCGTTATATCTGATAGATATTATTTCCTATTTTTGTGTAATAGCTTAGACTATATTAAGGTCGCAGACCTAAATTATTGCTATCCAAGTATAAAAAAGATTGGTAGTTATAGCTTCAAAATGCGACATTAAATGCATTCTTTTACTTATATGAAATGAAAAGAATTTTTTTAATCGGATATATGGGAACCGGTAAGACCACCGCCGGACGCGAATTAGCAAAAGCTTTGGGAGTGGAGTTTGTCGATATAGACCATTTCATTCAAGCTCGCTATTTAAAGTCAGTCAGTCAGTTATTTGAAGATGTAGGCGAAGCCGAATTCCGAAAGATAGAAAGTAATATACTGAAAGAGGTTGGAGAATTTGAAGATGTTGTTATATCTACGGGTGGTGGTACACCTTGTTTTTTTGACAACATAGACTATATGAATCGGGTAGGGACAACAATTTATTTGAAGGCATCACCCGAAGCTTTATCCTCGCGGCTCAATACATGTAAAGAAAAAAGACCCCTCATAAGAGATAAAAACGAAGAAGAGTTGTATACTTTCGTGGTAGAAAGTTTGCAAAAGAGGGAGCCGTTCTATTCGAAAGCCGATATAATATTCGAAACCGAAGAGCTTGTCAATAGAGAGGATGTGGACAAATATATTCAACAATTAATAGCCAAATTATGAGAAATAATTCTGTGAATAAACTGCTTTTAGGTTTATTCCTACTGTTTAGTCTGAATATATCAGCCCAGCAAACTGCACATACATTTAATAGTGATAAATCAGTTGTTACACTCCAGATCGATGTAGACAAAGCCAGATTGGATAAGGAAGATGAAATGGCGAAGCAAATCGGAACTCCTATGCGTATAGCTATTCTTTATCCTTTATTCTTAGATGCTATCAGCATCGGTAAATGGGACGTTTTATCCAATTCGAAAAAAACATGGAAACTGACGATAGAGGCACCTAAATCTCATGGTGTGACTGTGCGTTATGATGATTTTTATATTCCACAGGGCGGTACATTGTACGTTTATAACGAAGATTCATCTTATGATACGAAAGTTTATGCCCACAAAAGTAATCCCAATGGCGGTTTTTATTCTACTGAAACACTGTCGGGGGATAAAATAACATTGGAATATGTAACTTCTTCCGATCAGACTGAAATGCCACGGTTTCAAATAAGTAGCATAGGGTATAAGTACAGGGATCTAAGCGATGTTTTCGTTACACCTGATAGTAAATTGAGATCGTTTAACGACTCACGTAATGTGTGTATCCCTAATATCAATTGCCCTGAAGGGGATGAATGGCAGAATCAGAAAAAAGGTGTTGTCCGTTTGTTAACAACAATAGGAAGCTCTACTTATTTCTGTTCAGGTACATTAGTAAATAATGCTAATAAAGATAAAACGCCTTATTTGCTTTCTGCATATCATTGTTTCAATGTTAATGGTAGAACAGCTACAATGGAACGCACGGAAATATATTTTGACGATGAGTTTGTAACATGTGAAAATCAAACAACGAGACCTGAATCAAAGAAACTGATCGGGGCAGAGTCTTTAGTGATGAATCCTATAGTAGGAGGTTCGGATGGTGCATTGATAAAACTGACACAAGAGATCGATCCTGCGTGGAAGGTACATTACAATGGATGGGATACCGAAAATCAGGATTATGTAAATCTAAGTGGTGCTGTTATTCAACATCCTTTAGGTGATGTAAAAAAAATAGCTTTATTTACGACACCGTTAGTTACAACCAGCTGGGCTGAATCGGAGGGTTCGTCTGCGCCGAATGCTCATTGGTTGGTAAGATATTCTAGAGGTGTTACTCAGGGTGGTTCGTCGGGTTCTCCTATTTTCAATCAGAATGGGCTTGTAGTAGGTACGCTGACAGGAGGATCTTCTAGTTGTACTAATACATCTGCCACAGATTCTTATGGTAAATTCGCTTATCATTGGAATAAATCGAGTGATCCTGACCTTTGGATGAAGAAATACTTAGACCCTAATAATACAGGCATAACAAAGCTGTCGGGAATGGACTCGTCGGGTGCGACAGACCCCGATCCGCAGCCTATTGACAGACCAAATGTTGTAGTCTTTTGGGATGGTGAAGATCTTTATGTAACAGCAAAAGATATATTAAAAACAGTCAGAGTTTATAATCTGTCGGGATACGAAGTTTATTCTCAGAGGGAGTTTAGTTCGTCGACACACCGCATTCCTACCAGTGCGTGGAATAGAGGTGTTTATATTGTATCAGTGGATGCACAAAGTGGTATCTCGAAAACAAAAAAAGTGGTAAAGTAATACTCGAATGGCAAAGACTAAAACGAAGACAGCATTTGTATGCACCAGCTGTGGTAACGATTCTCCTAAATGGCTCGGCAAATGCCCTGTCTGTGGAGAATGGAACAGCTATGTCGAAGAAATTATAAGTACCGGAAAAGATAGCCTTGCAAAGGGTGGACTCAATATATTTGCGACATCAAAAGCCAAACCTCTTCTATTGAAAGATGTAGAAACTGCTGATGAACCCCGTATCGATTTACAGGATGGCGAATTCAATCGGGTATTAGGTGGCGGCCTTGTACCGGGGTCGTTAGTATTGATTGGCGGTGAACCGGGTATTGGTAAATCGACATTAGTTCTACAAACGGTATTAGGACTGAAAGATGTAAAGACTCTTTACATATCGGGAGAGGAGAGCGCACGCCAGTTGAAACTACGTGCCGACCGTATCAACTCCAATAGCGAGAACTGCTTTATTGTCTGTGAAACGAATCTGGAACAAATATTTGTCCATTTGCAGAATACAAAGCCCGACTTTGTTATTATAGATTCTATACAGACAATCTTTACCGATACTGTAGAATCTTCGCCGGGTAGCGTATCACAAGTACGCGAGTGTTCGGTAGCGATACTCAAATTTGCGAAAGAAACCAGCACACCTGTAGTCCTTATCGGTCACATCAATAAAGAAGGTAGTATAGCAGGTCCTAAAGTACTCGAACATATTGTAGATACAGTATTGCAGTTCGAAGGTGATCAACACTATATGTACCGTATTCTTCGCAGTATCAAAAACCGTTTTGGTAGCACAGCCGAGCTTGGTATTTACGAAATGCGCCAAAGCGGATTGCGTGAAGTAAGCAATCCATCTGAATTGCTATTGACCCAGAATCACGAAGGGCTTAGCGGCGTATCTATTGCTGCTGCTATAGAAGGTATTCGTCCGTTTCTGATAGAGACACAAGCACTGGTAAGTACAGCAGCTTACGGTACGCCACAGCGTTCGGCTACGGGATTCGATCTTCGCCGCATGAACATGCTTTTGGCCGTATTGGAGAAACGTGCAGGTTTTAAGCTTATTCAGAAAGATGTATTTCTTAATATAGCAGGAGGATTGAAGGTTAACGATCCTGCAATGGACTTATCGGTTATTAGTGCTGTACTGTCGTCCAGCCTCGATATTTCGATAGAGAAACATGTTTGCATGACAGGCGAAGTTGGTTTGTCAGGCGAGATACGTCCGGTAAACCGTATAGAACAACGTATTCTGGAAGCTGAGAAATTAGGCTTCTCTAAAATATTAGTGCCGCAAAATAATTTGAAAGGATTTACGTCGAAAGTTAATATCGAAATTATTCAGGTGAGGAAAGTCGAAGAAGCTTTCAGACAATTATTTGGATAGGAGATTAAATTAAGATGAAAAAATATTTAGATATAGATTCGTGGAATAGAAAAGAGCATTTTCATTTCTTCAAAGGCTTCGATGATCCATTTTTCGGATTGACTGTCGATGTTGATTTTACGAATGTATATAATAAAACGAAGAGGGAGAAAGGTTCATTCTTTATCGACTCGCTATACACCATAATGTGTGCTGTAAACCAATCGGAACCATTCCGTTATCGTATCGAAGATGATAAAGTGGTTTGTTACGATAAGATTCATATCTCGTCGACGATAGGGCGTGATGATGGTACATTTGGCTTTTCGTTGTTTGAATATGATATAAATAAGGATATCTTTATCGAAAATGCGCACCAAGCTATTGAAAAGGTTAAAAAATCGTCGGGTCTTATGCTTTCTGAAGATATGAACAGACTGGATGTGGTACATTTCTCTCCTGTTCCGTGGTTTCGTTTTACAGATATGAAGCATGCAACTTCTTTTGGTAGAGTAGGTTCTCCGCCAAAGATATCGACAGGGCAATTGTATCAAGATGGGCAATGCTTGAAATTGCCTGTTTCGATAACTGTAAACCATGCGTTGATGGATGGGCTGCATGTCGCTCAATTTCTGGATATACTCAATGATTGTATTATCGCAAATTAATTTATTAATTAAGTAAAATGCAAAAAAAAGCACTGAGGGTTATTGTATCGATTGTACTGATATTGCTATTAGCATTTGTCGGCTTTTGCGCACTTATCGGTTTTGCTTTTAGCGGACAATCTGCATTTTATAGTCCGTTCATACTTACATTGTTTTCATTGTTAAGTATATGGCTTATTGTTTGGGCACTGAAGTTTTTGAAAACTAAGATAGTAGTGGGTTCGTTTATTGCTATTCTCTTATCTGCCGCCATTGCTGTGACAATATATGAAGTTCGGAAGAGCTATATAAATAGTATTCCTACAATAGATGATCAGGGTGTAAATCTAGTTGATTATCAGCCTTTTGATAAAGACAGTAAAGTTGCACTGCTTGATGGTGAATCGACACTGAAATTTGAAGACAACTTACCACGTATAGATGGAGCGACAGCGTTATATCCTTTATATTCGGCATTCGTTCAGGCAACATATCCTGAGGGTGAATATAACCCATACAGGAGTATTGTAATGAGTAATACTACTCCCGAAGCCTATCGACGGCTTTTAGATGGAGAAGTAGATGTTATATTCTGTGCTGCGCCATCGAAAGCACAAATAGAAGAGGCAGAGAGTGAAGGTAAAACTTTTATCCTCCGTCCCATTGGTCGCGAAGCCTTTGTATTTTTCGTAAATATTAATAATCCTGTGGATGAACTCTCAGTGGAACAGATATAGGACATATATTCCGGAAAAATAACGAATTGGCGTCAACTTGGAGGAGATAATCAGTATATTAAGGCATTTCAGCGACCAAAGAATAGCGGAAGTCAGACAATGCTCGAAAAAATAATGGAAGGTGCACCACTCATATCGCCACCTCTAAAAGATGTGGCAACAGGGATGGGTGGTATAATTCATCAAACGGCGGAATATAAAAACTTCAATAGTGCTATCGGTTATACTTTTCTGTTCTTTGCAACAGAGATGATTGGTAATAATCAAATAAAGCTGCTGAAAGTAAATGGTGTTTATCCGGATAAAGCATCTATAAAGAATAACGAATATCCTTTTGTAGGTGACTTCTATGCTGTAACTTTAGATACCCAAAACGAAAATGTGACCAAGCTTATAGATTGGATAATTTCCGATCAGGGACAATCTCTTGTAGAGAAAACAGGATATGCATCATTGTCTACGGGCAAGATTCCTTAAACTAATAATTAAAGTCGTGACATATAAAGAAACAATTGAATATCTATATAACCAACTACCCGTATATCAAAAGGTAGGGGGGCTCGCATATAAAGAAGGACTAGACAATAGCCTGAAATTAGATGCTTATTTCTCTCATCCCCATCGTAAGTACAAAACCATACATGTGGCAGGTACTAACGGCAAGGGTTCTACGTCACATTTATTAGCTGCTGTTTTGCAGGAATCGGGTTACAAGGTCGGATTATATACTTCACCTCATTTAGTCGATTTCAGAGAACGCATACGTGTTAACGGTGAGAAAATATCGGAACAGTATATTGTGGATTTCGTCGAGGAACACCGTGAAGCATTCGAACCGATTCAACCTTCTTTTTTTGAATTGACTATGATGATGTCTTTTCTCTATTTTGCCGAAATGGATGTAGATGTCGCTATCATCGAAGTTGGTTTAGGCGGACGATTGGATAGTACGAATATAATTACACCCGATTTGAGTGTGATAACTAATATCAGCCTCGATCATGTTCAGTTTTTAGGAGATACTATCGAAAAGATTGCGGTGGAGAAGGCTGGTATAATAAAGCAAAATATTCCTGTAATTATCGGCGAGGCAAAAGAAAGTGTAAGAGAAGTCTTTGAAAATACAGCCGAAAGGGTAGGAGCTCCTATCTTTTTTGCCGAAGATGAAAAACTAATTTTATCCAGTTTAAAGACTGCGAGCGGCTGGTTGTTCGACACAAAGCATTATTCGCATCTCAAAGGCGAACTGTCGGGTTATGCGCAACTAAAAAATGCAGCAACTGTATTATGTGCCATTAAAGAACTGCAAAAAATAGGATATAAAATACCATCGAAGGCTGTTTATAGCGGTTTTGCTTACGTAACAGAATTGACAGGGTTGATGGGACGCTGGCAGATCATTCAAGAGCTGCACCCTAAGATTGTTTGTGATACAGGACATAATGTAGCCGGAATAAAATATATAGTTGAACAGTTGGTTAACGAAAAATACAACACGCTGCATATTGTGCTGGGTATGGTGAACGATAAGGATATTTCGTCTGTATTATCTTTGCTACCTAAGAAAGCGATATATTACTTCACTAAAGCATCTATTCCACGGGCTATCAACGAACGTGAATTAGAAACTATGGGACGAAAATTAGGGCTGACAGGGTATTCATATCCTACTGTTGCTGACGCTATTATTGCTGCAAAAGAATGGGCTGCACCGAACGATTTTATATTTATCGGGGGTAGTAATTTTATTGTAGCCGATGCATTAGAAGCCCTGAGTTAATTTATTAAACCTGCCCTATTTAGATCAATTATACATTATTATTATGTTAAAATAAAAGAGAAAATACCCTCGATATTCTCTTTTGAATACGGCTCAAACCCTTTCCCTGCCTAATAATTCGTAACATTGTGTGTATTTTAATAGACATGCAATGAACAAAATTTTACTTATTCCATTACTCCTTTTTTTGAGCTATGGATGTGATATGATTGAATATCATCCTTATGACGGACGAATAACCGGAGAAACAGACATCAACAACAAAAACATAGTACGTATAGAAAATGCTTGTGCCGGAAAAACGACTATCCGATATGCTTTCATGGGTGACACCCAACGGGCTTTAGCCGACACCGAAGATTTCGTGAAAACAATTAATAATCGCACGGATATCGATTTTGTGATACACGGTGGAGATGTAGCTGACTTCGGACTTACCAAAGAATTTATATGGACACGAGATATAATGAACAAATTGGTTGTTCCTTATGTCGTATTAATTGGTAATCACGACTGTTTGGCTAATGGAGAGGAGGTATTCACTCAAATATTCGGTAATCCGAATTTTTCATTTATGGCAGGCAATACCAAGTTTATATGCCTTAATACTAATGCTTTAGAATACGATTATTCCCGCCCCGTACCTGATTTTGCATTTATGAAAGAGCAATTGGAGGAACAATGCGATGCTCACGAGAAGACAGTTTTTGCAATGCATGTAAGACCTTCTTCAGAACAATTTAATAACAATGTTGCCGAAATATTTCAGGACTATATAAAGAAATTTCCTGATTTACAATTCTGTATGAATGCGCATGACCATAATATAAACATAGACGACTTGTTTGGTGATGGAATCATCTATTATGGTTCGCCGAGTATGGCCAAACGCAAATACTTTCTTTTTACATTAAACTCTGATAACAGTTATGATTTTGAAGTGGTTGAATTTTAATCGCAAAATATGCATCGTTTTTGTATTGTCGATTTCTCCTTTCATCGTGTCTACTGCTCAGAACGGTTATGATGTACGTGTTGAAAAATATAATTCTACGTGGCAAAAGCTTATTCCCAGATATATGAAAATGCAATATGCTGGAGGAATGGGTTTCTTATCTTTAGGAACAGGTTGGGATTATGGCAAGAATAAGCAATGGGAGACTGATGTATTTATGGAGTATCTGCCAAAATTTTCGACTGACAACTCGAAAATTACGTTTACGTTGAGGCAGAATTTTATGCCTTGGAATACAAAAATAAATGATAAATTCTCATTCGAGCCTTTAGCAACAGGTTTGTATGTAAATACTATTCTGGGAGATGATTTTTGGGTTCACGAACCGGATCGTTACCCGAAGGGTTATTATGGTTTTTCTACAAAAATGCGTTTTAATATTTATGCAGGTCAACGAATAACCTATAATATTCCTCATGACAAGCGCAGTATAGCCAAATCATTTACCTTCTATTATGAGATTAGTTCGAATGATCTTTATCTTGTTAACGCTTTTACAGATAGTTATTGGGGACCGAAGAATTATCTGAGACTATCTTTTGGAATAAAGATGCAGATATTATAAAATAAGAAAGGCGTAAATTAATTTACGCCTTTCTTTATCAATTGTTTGATTTTTACTTTTTAGTAGTAATCTCAATGTCGAGACTATTGTCTGACTTTAAGAATTTAGATGCAGAATATTCAACTATAACAGTCTTTCCATCTTGCGATATTAAAGCATCTGAATTATTTGCTTTATCGACTTTTTCGGGGAAGTGATACTTAATGGTCATCTTACCTTGCGAAAACATCTTTGATATCATATCATTCTTGTTACCGGCAGCTTCATTTACAATCTGAGAAAGATCTAATTTTCTCTTCATTGTCTTGCCGTCCCATGTAAAAGAAGATGTATTAGTAAGCCTGTCAATACCGATATTACTATTTTTCATACCTTCTTTCTTACCTTTCTCTTGCAACTTATTAATCGAAACCAGAGCTTTGTTAAGAGCTTCTACATTCGTAAAGTCACCAAACATAGTAATTGTAAGAATTTGATTAGCCTTATCGTTTCGCATCTCAAGAAAAAGAGGAGTAATATTTTCGATATCTTCCTTGTTTTCTATCAGTAGCTTCGAAGAACCTCCTTTTTGCTTCAAGAGATCGACTACCGAGATGATACTATCAGACGGTAAGTCTCCTGCTTTATCGGCAGCGTCGGGGATCATAGCAAGTATTTCGCTGGCATCGAATTTTATCTCATACCTTACCTGACCATCCTGTTTGAAGTAAACATCTTCATAGATGGAACAGCTGGTTAATAATAAGGTGGAAGTAAAAAATAGCGTATATAGTATCGTTTTCATCTATTATTCTAAATAAGTATATCCGTATAGCCCTGAACGATAATTAGACAAAAATTCTTTTCCTTCTTCTACCGTGATCGAACCTTGCTTCACACAGGTAGTAACCCAAGTTTCTACTGTACGTACAAGTTTCTTCGCGTTATATTGAGCATACTCAAGTACTTCGGCTACAGTCTCTCCATCGATCATTTGCTCTATCTTGTATCCGTTTTCGTCTACCGAAACGTGTACAGCATTGGTATCACCAAATAGATTGTGTAAATCGCCTAATATCTCTTGATATGCACCTACAAGGAATGCACCCAAGTAGTAGCTTTCGTTCTTCTTCTTGTTGTGAACAGGAAGATAAGATGATTGGTTACCATTCGATATGAAGTTGTCGATCTTGCCATCCGAGTCACACGTAATGTCTTGAAGTGTAGCTGTCCTGTCAGGACGTTCGTCGTGACGATGTATCGGTATAATTGGGAATACCTGATCTATTGCCCACGAATCGGGTAAGGATTGAAATAGCGAAAAATTACAGAAATATTTGTCTGGAAGAAGTTTCGACAATTGTTTCAACTCTTCCGGAGAATGTTTCGAACGACCTGCTATTTGGAATATTTCACGTGCAATAGAGAAGTATAAACGTTCTACTTGCGCTCTTGTTTTAAGCGTAAGCATACCAAGACTGAACAAATCGAGAGATTCTTCCCTTATTTGTTGGGCATCATGCCATGCTTCGAGCATACGAGATTGGCTTAGATCATCCCATATCTGATACAACTCTTTTACCAGTTCGTGATCATCTTCTGCGATTTCTTCATCCTCTTTCCATTCAGGAAGCGTTGTTGTTTCAAGCGCCTCGAAAACAAGAATAGAGTGGTGGGCTGTAAGAGAACGTCCCGATTCTGTAATAATATGAGGATGTGGGATTTCGTTCTTGTTTGCAGCTTCTACCATCGTCGCGATAGAGTCGTTCACATATTCTTGTATCGAATAGTTAACGCTGCTTTCGCTGTATGATGAACGTGTACCGTCATAGTCTACGCCAAGACCTCCGCCAATATCGACAAACTCTACTTTATACCCAATTTCGTGTAATTGAACATAAAATTGTGCTGCTTCGCGAAGAGCTGTTTTTATACGGCGTATTTTAGTTACCTGACTACCGATATGGAAATGAATAAGACGAAGTGATTCTTTCATATTATTCTTTTCAAGGAATGCAAGAGCTTCTAATAGTTCACTCGAATTTAATCCGAACTTGCTACCATCGCCACCCGATTCTTCCCATTTACCACTACCAGAGCTGGCTAGTTTGATACGAATACCTATATTAGGAACTATTTTAAGTCTCTTCGCTATTTTTGTTATAAGAGAAAGCTCATTTAGTTTTTCAACCACAATGAACACTCGCTTACCCATTTTTTGTGCAAGAAGGGCAAGTTCGATATAGCTTTCATCTTTATATCCGTTGCATATAATTAGCGAATTGGGATCGGTGTTTATTGCTATTACAGCATGAAGTTCGGGTTTAGAGCCGGCTTCTAGTCCGATATTGAATTTCTTACCATGACTTACAAGTTCCTCTACTACCGGACGCATCTGATTTACTTTAATAGGGTAAATAAGGTGATTCTGTCCTTCGTAGTTATATTCTTTAGCGGCTTGTTTAAAGCACGTCGATATCTTTTCGATTCTGTTATCCAGAATATCCGGAAAACGAACCAAAACAGGAGCTGATATATCACGAAGTTGTAATTCGTCTATAAGCTCTTTCAAATCAACAGCAACTCCGTCTTTTCTAGGTGTTACTATTACATTACCTTTCTCGTTGATTGAAAAGTAATTTATACCCCATCCCGAGATGTTGTATAACTCTATCGAGTCCTCAATGCGCCATTTTCTCATTTCTTTCTATAAAAAGCTGTTTTAATAGTGGATAATCTTATTTATTTTCCAAAACTTTGGTTATTTCACCTATATACAATATATGGAAATCTTTTTCGGGAAACCAGCGATCTATGATTGCTTTATCCAGAAAGAATTCACCACCCATAGGTTGTGCGTATAATTTTTTAGCAAAGATAGCTGTTTCGGCTTCTTCAAAATAAGGAATATTATTGTCTAAAGCAACAGTGAATCCTGCTTTTGCTATTTTATCTTCGTCTCGGCCTGATGTCTTACCTAAATAACTTAGTGTTTTCAGGTGTTTTTTATCAAAGAATGTAAGCGAAAACGAATCGGCATTATCTACAAATTCCTTCGTGTATCGTTGTGGACGTATAACAACAAAGACTACTTCTTTGTTCCACATCACCCCGAAACCTCCCCAACTGGCAGTCATGGTGTTGGTTATACCATCTTTCTGTGCCGAGATAAGCATCCATTTATTTTTGATCTCAAATGGATTGAGGGTAAAGTCCTTTATATCTTTTTCTATGAAATTGCTCATACTGTTTAGTCTAACTTCAATACTGCCAAGAATGCTTTTTGAGGAACTTCTACATTACCTACTTGCTTCATTCGTTTCTTACCTTCTTTTTGTTTTTCTAATAGTTTACGTTTACGGGAAATATCGCCCCCGTAACATTTTGCCGTAACATCTTTACGTACAGCCTTAATTGTTTCACGAGCTATTATTTTTGCTCCTATGGCCGCTTGTATTGCTATATCAAATTGTTGGCGTGGGATTAGCTCTTTCAGTTTCTCGCACATACGACGACCAAAGTTTACGGCATTGTCTACGTGTGTCAACGTAGAGAGTGCATCTACAGGCTCGCCATTTAGGAGGATATCCATTTTTACAAGTTTTGCTTCACGGTAGTCATTCATATGATAATCGAATGAAGCATAACCTTTCGATATACTTTTCAATTTGTCGTAAAAGTCAATTACAATCTCGCCCAGAGGCATGTCGTAAGTTATTTCGATACGGTCGCCCGATATATATTCTTGTTTCAGTAAAATTCCTCGTTTACCCAGACACAAGCTCATTATCGATCCGATATATGCTGTATTGGTAATTACCGACGCGCGTATATATGGTTCTTCGATAAAGTCAACCAAGGTAGGTTCGGGAAGACCTGATGGGTTGTGAACTTCCTTTACATTTCCTTTTTTGTCATGGACAAGGTACGATACGTTTGGTACAGTGGTTATCACATCCATATTGAATTCTCTATCCAATCGCTCCTGTATTATCTCCATATGCAATAGACCTAAGAATCCACAACGGAATCCAAAGCCCAGAGCTACGGATGATTCGGGTTGGAAGGTAAGGGAAGCATCATTCAGTTGAAGTTTTTCTAACGAAGCACGCAAATCTTCGAAATCTTCACTTTCGATGGGATATACTCCGGCAAATACCATTGGTTTTACTTCCTCGAATCCATCAATTGCAGTTTTACATGGATTTTTCACATGGGTTATCGTATCACCAACTTTAACTTCTTTCGATGTTTTGATCCCGGATATAATGTAACCTACATCTCCACAGGTAACTTCCTTTTGAGGTGACATGGTAAGTTTAAGAACACCTACTTCGTCAGCATTATATTCTTTTCCGGTAGCAAAGAATTTTACAAGATCGCCTTTTTTGATACTACCATTGACTACTTTGAAGTATGCGATGATTCCACGGAATGAGTTAAATACCGAGTCGAAAATCAAAGCTTGCAGGGGAGCTTCAGGGTCGCCTTTGGGAGCATGTATGCGTTCTATAATCGCATCGAGTATAGTGTATACACCCTCTCCAGTTTTACCGCTGGCTCTAATTATTTCGTCGCGCTTGCAACCTAGAAGTTCGATGATCTGATCTTCTACTTCATCGGGCATAGCGCTCGGAAGGTCTATTTTATTTAGTATGGGAATAATCTCAAGATCATTTTCTATCGCCATGTATAGATTGGATATTGTTTGAGCTTGTATTCCTTGTGCAGCATCAACAATAAGTAACGCACCTTCGCAGGCTGCGATAGAGCGTGACACTTCGTACGAGAAATCGACGTGCCCGGGAGTATCTATAAGATTCAAGATATATTCTTCGTCTTTATAGATATATTTCATTTGTATGGCATGGCTTTTTATCGTGATTCCACGTTCGCGCTCCAAATCCATGTTGTCAAGCACTTGGGCTTGCATTTCTTTTCCTTCGACAGTTCTTGTATATTCTAGTAGTCTGTCGGCAAGTGTACTTTTTCCGTGGTCGATATGAGCAATGATGCAAAAATTTCGTATTCTATTCATCCGATATAATGAGTTCTATTTTGATGTCTTTTTATACTTATACTAATAACCCTAAATTACGAAGCGCAAATATACATAAAGATATCAAAATAGCATGTGTGTTAGATGTTATATATTACTATTTGTGAGTATGGAGTAGGGTAGGCGATATGATTTGTAGAAGAAAAATATAAAAAAGCTTCGTTTTTATTTTGAAGTTTAAAAAAAGTACATATCTTTGCATCGCTTTTGAAGGAAAGCACTGTGCTAATAAGCACTGGAGAGATGGCAGAGTGGTCGATTGCGGCGGTCTTGAAAACCGTTGTACTGTGAGGTACCGGGGGTTCGAATCCCTCTCTCTCCGCTGGAACAAAAAGATAAGATGTAAACCCTTGGAAATCATTGATTTTCAAGGGTTTTTCTTTAGGAGATGTATGGAATCGAACCCTCGGAGATTTAAACGATCTAAGTGATTGTTTATTAATATTTTAGATAGTTGAAGACATTCAATCTTCTCAAAATAAGTCATAAAATAGCACCTTTATTCACATAAATTCGTTACAAAATCGTTACATTCTTTCAATTAGTAATTTCCCACGATTAAGCCACTAATGTCTTATTATCAATTGTTTAATGAATATTTATAACTATTTGATAAAACCAATCGTTTTTTTGAAGATATTCCATATATTTCTGACTAACAATTAAATGTCTAGTCATATGCGAAACACTTTTTCAATCTTGTTTTTTATAAAGAAGAACTCTTCAAAAATGGAATATCCTCAAACAATTATTGCACGTATTACCGTAAATGGAAAAAGTGTAGAAGTGAATACAGGTGTAAAAAGTTATATTCATCAGTGGAATGCTAAGAGACACCAAATTATTGGCAAAACAAAAGAAACAAATCAGAAAAACAGGACGTTGGACAATGTTCGAATTAAAATTAATCAAATTTATTATAAACAAACTTTGTATGCCGAATCTACTACGGCAAAAACAATTAAAGATTGCTATACTGGTGCAGATAAAGATTTTCATTATATATTATCCCTATTCTCAAAACATAATGAAAAAATACAAAAGCAAATTGATATCTGCAAGTCTGCGGCAACATATCAAAAATATGAAGTAACACGTAAACATTTAGCCTCCTATATTAAGAATGGATGGAAGACAGAGGATATTCCTATAACTAGAATAAGTTATCGCTTTATCTGCGATTTTGAAACTTATCTCAAAACAGAAGCAAAATGTGGGCATAATACCACAGCTAAATTTATGCAACTTTTTAAGCGAATTATTATTATAGCACTGAATGATAATTATATAAAAATAAATCCTTTTCAGAATTATCAAATAAAACTTCGACAAGTTGATCGAGAATTTTTAACAATGGAAGAATTAGAGAAGATTATCAACAAAGAGTTTCCAATAAAGCGATTGGAGATTATTCGGGATTTATTTATTTTTTCATCTTTCACAGGGTTAGCTTATATCGATCTGAAAAACCTTAAGAAAGAACACTTATATGCTTCTATCGACGGAAACTTATGGATAAGAATAAACAGACAGAAAACAAAAGAAATGTCGAGTATAAGATTATTTGATATCCCTAAACAATTAATCCTAAAATATAATGATCCTCAATCAGAATATTTATTTCCTGTCCCCAGTAACCAAAAAGTTAATGCATATTTGAAAGAGGTTGCAGACCTATGCAATATTAAAAAGGATATAACCTTCCATGTAGCCCGTCATACAATGGCTACCACTATTGGGCTTGAAAATGGCTTGCCAATTGAAAGTCTGGCTAAAATGCTAGGGCATGCAAACATTAAAACAACTCAAATTTATGCAAAAATAACTGATTTGAAACTGAATAAAGATATGGACAATCTGGAGAGACAATTAACAAAGACAACAATCCTATCATTATAAATACTCGAGATACTTATAGGTGTGTATATTTTAATTTAGAATATCATAAGTCTGAAAAAAATATGGATTTTTACCTAGATTATAGGTTATATAGAGGAAAGAGATTAGGGAGTGTCAGTTGGTGACAAATACAAAAAAAATCATGCAACTCGGTATCGCTCATGGGGTGCAATCTTTTTTTTAATAAAACATATATAATTTTATGTCTGGATATACTTCTTAATACTGCTATTGCTCATCTATTTACTTTGGAAGAGTGGGCAAACCTATAATGATGATCAATAAACTTCCAAGAATGAAGAGATAGTATTTTCCTTCGTCTTGGACAAAATACTGATTTTCTTTTAAAAAAGAAGATTATGAATCCTTTTGCAGAAAACATAATCTTCTTAGAGTCTGTTTAAATTTTATTCAACAATTATTTTATAGAAGCAATTTTGACCATCTCTTCAGCTGAGTCAAAAGTTGTTTCATAGATTCGACATAACCTTCTGTTATAATCAAACCAGGCAAAAGTACGTTCAATGACCCAACGTTTTTTAATTGGTCTAAATCCTTGATTCTTATATCCACTAATGACCACTTGTAAGACATATCCACATGTATCCCTTATATTTTCAGCCAGTTCTCCTCTATATCCGCTATCAGCGATTATCGTTGTTACGGGCGAGCATAATTCTTTAAGCCCACGCATCAAAAGACTTGCCGCTTTACTGTCATGAACATTAGCTACCGTAACCATTACTGCTATTTAAAATCTTTTCTTGTTAACTACAACATGTCGTTTTATGCCTTTCACCTTCTTGTTGCCATCAATTCCATTGAGTGACTTGTTTATTACCCCATCGTACACTTTGACTATCCATTATAGCCAGAGAGACGGACGCTTTTTGATGACGTTTAATCCGAATCTTTTCCCGTAAACTACTTAATAATAAGTCGAATTTCTCTAAATCAGACCATTTATGAAAGTAATAATAGATCAATTCCCATTTAGGATATTCTTTGGGGAGCATCCGCCATTGACAACCTGTTCGTACTAAATAGAATATGCCATTCCATATGGCTTTGATTTCATGTTTTCTTTTTCTTTCTTGTAGTAATAGAACTTTTTCGATAAATTGCCACTGGGTTTCCATTATGTCTGTCGGATACATTTCTTATTAGTTTAGTCACTTCAAAGAAACATCCTTTAGATTATTTACGGAAACTGTATAATATAATTGAAAAGTAGTCCACTTAGTAATTGAAAAGTATACCACTAAGTGTCTCGGATGAGATTGGCTAAAGATATTTATTCTTCATCAGGTTGTAACATTTTTTTAGTTTCTTTAACTCTGTACGACTGTCCATTCATGTTGATAAGGTAT
>NZ_JAAKEM010000025.1:0-55125 GCF_011039195.1 Dysgonomonas sp. ZJ709 | reverse complement strand
TATGGTATCTTCAGCTTGATTATCAAAAGTCTAATTCAAGAAATAAAGTTTCAACTTTATGTCATCCCATAGTTTACTTTTGATAATCGGTTAATCTCTACTTTTTTACAACAAAAGAATAAAATTACCCATCTATATACTTTAATGTACCAGCTTAGCTATGTAATAATATAAAATCAATGTTTTTTAGTATTATAATAAACTAAGGATAATCAAAATATTGCATCCTATTGCAATATCCATAACTTCTAAGATATAATTTATGCCATTAGGAAAGCGGGCAGATATTTAAAGAAAAAGTTTTGTTCGTTGATTATCCTTAGTATTTTTATGTAAATATACAGAATTTATAGCAAGGTATTTATAATTTATTTGTGTTTACACTTTGTTTATCAGAACTACTATGCTAAAGTAATTAGTATTTCGGTATAGCTGGTACATATATAGTTTTGTATTTAGGCAGATATAAACTTGAATTATCAAAGAACGTAATATATGCAGATTGATAACCTACGTCACTATCACGATAATCTACTTGGTTTTTATTTTCATATCTACCTGTTGTTATTGACTTGTAAGTCTCTGGATTCCGTTCAGTCCAAGTATTCCATTCATTTAATCGTTTTATATCATCTTTATCATAGCCATCAGCATTGGTTTCAGTAGTACCACCATTAGTGCACAGCCATTTATTATCGTCTTTAGCTAGTGCATTATATATTTCAAATTTACCTATGACATAACCATCATCATTGCATGTACCTACGTATCTGATATTATCTACTATTAAGTCAACTTTACCAGATAATCTATTGTTTGCAATTTTAAACTTAGTTAATGGCACATTGTCAGAATATTGAACATATATCTTCTCGGTTGGGCGCATAATTCTGATAGATTTCATAGTTGATACATTAACTAAGTTGTTATCATAGTACCTACGGTTAGATACATAAGTGGCGTCACCTGATATTATGCCATGCACATAAGTTAGTGTTAACTTGGCTGTTCCTTGCCAGCCATACTGGACCTTAGGTTGATTAAATTCGGCTATATAGGTTCCATGATATTCACCATTGTCATCTAAATAGTACTTGATAGTAACATAATCCCTAATTTGTTCAGTAATAAGCCTATTGGCACGTTCAGAATTGGACCTTTTAATTTCTGCTTGTTTTTCGGCTAAAATAATATCTTGTTTAGCAACCTTGATAGAATCTTGTAACCGTTTTTGTTCAACTAATATTTTTTGCTCTAGCTTCCATACTGACCACGCCAGATAGCTTTCTTTATTACGTTGAAATTGTTCTATGCTTTGTTTTATACTTGCTAACTTATTTCCAAATGGTATAGAATAACGATAATTGTCTAGTGTCATTATTTCATATACAGTATCATATTGTTTACCAGATACCGACTTTACAACCAATGTATCACCAATAGATGCTAATCTTCGGCCAGCGTTTATTACATTTTTAGGTGTAACTATACAAGTAATTGTGCCATAAATAGTATCAGTTAAGGCATACTCAAATTGCTCATCCTTAGCATAGGCATACTTAATTATTGGTGATTCATGCCAATGTTGCCTATTAAAGGTTTGTAACTCATTAGATGGATAATAAGTAAGTTGTAATTCAGCATCATAAGGAATTGTTACTTTGAATTTTTTCTGGCTGTATGCTACCGAAGATAGTATAACAACCATAAGTAGAATTGTTAATCGTTTCATAAGTAATTTAGGTTTGCTTTTCTTAGTCTCTAAGAAAATTCATATAACGAAAGAAGGCGTGAGACTGATAGACTTATATCAAATGTAGGTTCTGGACGACCCCTGTGTTGAATAAGAAAAGCAGCTCACGCCTTTGGTTATTATATGTAGTTATACACATTGCAAACCAAAGGAGAACGTCTTTGTCTATTTTCTCAACACAGTTTGAATTGTCCAGATTCACACTTGAGAAAAGCACTAAACGCTTCCTATAATTATGTTGTCCTTTTGGACATTACAAATATACTAAACTTTATTAAATTGAACTTATGCATATGCTAAATCATGATATTTTAACCGCTTATGACTTGACATTATAAACTCAGTAAATCGTTCTCCATCAAGAAGCTTTAGCGTATTATACCTATATGTAAACTCATTGCAATAGAATTGTAAATATTTAGGGCTAACGGAATGGTAAATACCTACGATTCCTCGTTTTAAATGAGACCAAAAGCCTTCAATTCCATTAGTATGGAAACCATCTTTGTTTTTATAGCTACCTTTCTTATGATATACTACTTGATGTATGTATTCAGGTGATATTCCATGATAACCTTTCCATCCATCTGTTACAACAGTAGTGCCTGGTTTAATTAGTCCATAAATTATCGTTTTCAGTGTTCTACCACTTGTATTAGGAACAACAACTGCATAGACTCTATCATGTGATAGTATACCAACCACTGGAATCTTTTGTTTAAGACTTCGTCCTTGATTTTGCCAAATGCGTCCTTTTGGTTTACCACCTACATAGGTTTCATCTATTTGTACTTCACTGTCAAATTTGTTAGCTATAAATCTATCTGTTTCATTAAGATTATGTCTTAGTTTAGTAAGCATAAACCAAGCTGTCTTTTGTGTAACTCCGATGTCTTTAGATAATTGTATACTACTTATGCCTTTCTTATGTGACAGAAATACATATATTGCATAGAACCATTTTTCTAAGGGAACATTGCTACCTTCAAACATAGTACCTATTGTTACAGTAAACCTCTTTTTACACTCTATGCATTTATAGAGTCCATTAAATTCACCTCTATTCTTTAGTTTATAATGATTTTCACATTGACAATTACAATTCGGACACTTAGGAATGCCTTGCCACCTAACCTTTTCTAAATATTCTCTACATGATTTTGTATCATGGAAATATTTTAGCAGGTCTAAAAGTGACTTTATTGGTTGCATTATATGTAGCCCATTTCGTTAAAAATTGGGTAATACAGAAATCGCCATTCCTTGTTCATTTTATTTTTATTATATAAATATAACAAAAAGATTTAACATGTTAAAAATCAGCATGTTAAAATGAATACATGAGTATTATTTAGTAATATTAAATAAGGTTAAAATTTACTAAAATGGAAAATATGACATTTTCAGAATGGTTACAGGAAGTTTTTAGCAAGGACGATAAACATCTTAAAACTTTAGTGTCGGAATCTTCTGATTCTGAAATAGCTGATATGCTATTTAATAAGACAATAGAACTTAATGATATAGCATATCTATTATCGATGACAAGGCTTAAATCTATTGGTAAGATACTTGAACCAAGAATTGATCAGTTAGAACATCTATATACATTAATTAAAGAATAATACTTATGAAAGATTCAAATTATTGGACTAAACAAGAAAAGATGATATTATTAATGTTATGCACAACATGGTGCATTAATATTATAACGCTAGTAATGACAATTATCGCATTACTAAGTAAGCAATAACGACACCAATAATAGCAACGATAATGCCAATAACAGTAAGTATACATATTGTTATGTGTCTTTTAGTTGCTAATTTAGCCTCTGCAATTGTTAGTTCATGTTTAGTTTGTTGTATCTTTCTGTCTAATTCATGTAAATTAATGTCATGCATGGATTTATCATATTATGTATAGAATAAAGATACGAATAATTTAATAAGATTATATTTAGTACATCAAAGTATATAAATGGGTAAAATTAACCTTGCTTTTTGAATAGTAAATTATAAAACAAATATAAGAGTCATCCCGATACGCAGTGAGGGATCTGTACTACTCCTCATTTCAGAATATTATAGATCCCTCACTGCGTATCGGGATGACAGGTTTAGCTAAATATTTTATTAGTTATTACTCCTTTCCCTATATCGAACCACATTAATTAAACCAACAAGATGTGCTATGGAATAGAATTTTTATTTGACTCTTGTCCATGTTTGCGTTCTGCCAAATGCAGATATACCCACATAACCACGTACTTTTAGCTTGTCGGCTCCATCAAGCGAAACATTACATTTATAAAGCTTACCCGATGTTGGATCAAGTATTTTGCCTCCACTATATTCTTCGCCGTCTTTTTTGAGACCTTTAATAATTACCAAGCCCAAAACAGGTTTGTCCTTATCGGCATCTGAGCAATCAACACATTTCGAATCTTTTTTGGCAGGATTCAATATCTCTACTACTTTGCCGTATATTTTACCGTCTTTTTCGGTGATTTCTACAATAGATTTGGCATCACCTGTTGCGTCGTCGAATGTTTTCCATTTGCCTATAACGCTTTGTGCATTTACAGATAGTACGCCTGCAAACAACGTTAGCAAAAGTGTAATTGTTATTTTTTTCATCGTTTTTGAGTTATTATATACATATTTGAATTATTGTCATACGAAAGTAATATTATTCTTACAGCACCCTTCACCAAAAAGTCACAATAATTTTTTTTGTGAAAAAAAGTAGTCTAAAAAAAATATCGAACCAGATATTTATATACTTTTGCCCAATTTTTATAAAAAATGATACCTATGTTAACTTTTAATTTTTCAAAACGAGCAGGATTATTCGCTGCACTTTTACTGTTTTCTTTATCAGGTTTTTCTCAAGAAGAGAGGATTGATGCCCTGTCTGTTTTGAAAGAAGGGAATAAACGATTCTATGCCGGTCAATTGTTGCATGAGCATCAGAGTTTAGATAGAGTAAAAGAACTTGCCGGAGGGCAGAACCCGAAGGCGGTAATTATTAGCTGTTCCGACTCGAGGGTAACTCCTGAGATTTTGTTCGACCAAGGATTAGGAGATATATTTTCGATCCGCACTGCCGGAAATGTAATGAGCGACTACGAAGAGGGTAGCGTAGAATATGCAGTTGAACATTTGGGTACGAGCCTAGTCGTCGTGATGGGGCATCATGGATGTGGCGCAGTGAAAGCTTTTCTTAATTATGCAGAACATAAAGAAGAGCATGAAGATCATGCTGAAGTAGCAAGTCATATCAATTCTATTATTGAGAAAATGAGTAGCGAAGATGAGCAAAAGGCAGTTTTGGAACAACCTGGAGATCATTATGAAAAATCGATTGAAGCCAATGTTATAAATGGTGTTAATCAATTAAGGAAATCCGATCCTATTTTGGCTCATTTGTACAAGGAAGGTAAAGTGCAGATAATTGGGGCTATTTATCATATAGAAAACGGACAAGTAGAATTCCTCGATTATTGAGGATATACAGAAAGTTAATGAAACTCTTTACTCTATATTTGGTTGATTAGAGCAAAGAGTTTTTTTATTTATGTATCTTTGTTTCTCACTCTTATGTTATATGAATAATTTACTAGACGAATTGAATCAGCAGCAGCGCGAAGCTGTAGAATATAATGATGGACCATCTCTTATTATTGCAGGTGCAGGTTCGGGAAAAACGCGCGTGCTGACATACAAAATAGCTTATTTATTACATCAGGGATTACATCCTCAAAGTATTCTCTCTTTAACCTTTACCAATAAGGCGGCAAGAGAGATGAAGGAGCGTATCGCTCAGATTATCGGATGGCAGCATGCCCGTTATCTGTGGATGGGAACATTTCATTCGGTATTCTCCCGTATATTGAGAACCGAAGCAGAGAAAATCGGTTTTACATCTACTTTTACTATATCCGATTCGGCCGATTCACGCAACTTGATAAAGACCATTATCAAAGAATATCAACTCGATGATAAGGTGTATAAGCCGGCTCGTGTGCAGGGTACAATCTCTAATGCAAAGAATGCCTTGATTTCGCCCCAAATGTATGCTCAGAATAAAGATCTTATCGAATACGATCAGCGTGCGAAAGTACCGATGATTAAAGATATTTATCGTGATTATTGTAATAGGTTGAAAGCATCGAATACAATGGATTTTGATGACTTATTGTTTTTTACCAACCGTTTGTTTCGCGACCATCCCGATGTTTTGAAAACCTATCAAGAGCGTTTCCAATTTATATTAGTAGATGAGTATCAGGATACTAACTTTGCTCAATATCTGGTTGTTAAGCAACTCGCAGATGCCCATCACAGAGTGTGTGTGGTTGGCGACGATGCGCAAAGTATTTATTCATTTCGGGGAGCAAATATCGATAATATCTTAAAATTTAAGGAAGTATATCCTGAATCGAAACTATTTAAACTCGAACAAAATTACCGTTCTACAAAAAATATAGTAAACGCTGCCAATAGTCTGATCAGTCAGAATAGAGATCAGATACAGAAAAAGGTTTTTTCAGAGAATGACGAAGGCGAGCGCATTGAGGTGGTGAGTGCATTCTCCGATTTTGAAGAGGGTGTAATTGTTTCCAATAAAATATGGGACTTGCGGCGTGATAAGGATGCCTCTTATAGCGATTTTGTTATACTATATCGTACAAATGCACAATCGCGTGTGTTTGAAGAGTCGCTGCGGAAAAAGAATATTCCATATCGAATCTATGGTGGACTTTCTTTTTATCAACGTAAAGAGATTAAGGATGTTATAGCATACTTCCGCATGATAGTCAATCCTTATGATGAGGAAGCATTTAAGCGTATTATCAATTTTCCTACTCGTGGCATTGGTAATACGACCGTGGGAAAAGTGACAGCCGCCGCCCGATTGCACGATGTGAGTCTATGGGAGGTAATCGGAGATCCTTTGGCGTACAATCTGAATGTAAATTCGGGAACAGCTAAAAAACTGAATGATTTTCGTCAGTTAATAGAAGGCTTTATCGGGCAATTACCGGCTCTTTCGGCTTACGAACTGGCTACGCATGTTGTTAAGCAAAGTGGTATTTTCAGCGATGCCTGTCAGGATCAGACTCCTGAGGGTATGAGCCGTCAGGAAAATCTTCAGGAGTTGCTTGGTGGTATTCACGAGTTTTGCGAAACACGACAAGAGGAGGGTGCAGAAAATATAGGGTTGATGGATTTTCTCTCAGAAGTTTCGCTTTTGAGTGATCAAGATACTGATAAAGAGGCAGACAGAGAGAAAGTTACGATGATGACTATTCATGCTTCTAAAGGATTGGAATTTAAAAATGTATTTATCGTTGGGCTCGAAGAAGATCTTTTTCCTTCGGCAATGGCGAAGAATGAGTTTAAAGGATTAGAAGAAGAACGACGCCTTTTTTATGTGGCACTGACTCGTGCTAAAGATTTTTGTATGATGACTTACGCGAAGAGCCGTTTTCGGAATGGTCAGGTCAATGCATGTAATCCGAGCCGTTTTTTGAAAGATATCGATGTTGTATATCTTAATGTAAACAAAGGTGTACTAGACGGTGGTTTCGGATCTTTTCAAGGTGGTTTTCAATCATCGGTTTATAATTCATATAAAGATAAAACTACGGATGATGAACCGATAAGAAGAGATAAAGTTATCAGGGAGCAGCCTGAACAAATTCGCTCTAATTTCGTTAAATTAAAAGATGCAATACATAAGCCTTCCACGACGAATGGAATGTCGGAAGTAAAAGAAGGTGATGTGATTAAACATGAGCGATTTGGAGTGGGTAAGGTGACATCAGTAAGTGGTGATCCGGACAGCCGGAAAGCAACTGTAGAATTTGAAAATTCGGGTATAAAACAGCTATTGCTAAAGTTTGCTAGATTTGAAATTATACAATAAAAAGCAATAATATTAGTTGATTAACTTAAAGGCGTATTTCGTTTGTTTTTATTAACATAATTGAGCGCAGCACCCTATATTTATTGGCGTCTCTTCAAGTAGAGTAAGAAAAAAAATGTACATTTGTTCTATAGTGTTTCTTTGATTCATTAAACCTTTTACAGGAGATAACGTCTAAAAGTGGAAGAAACATCTTAAATAGTACTTAATTATAAAAAAAATAATAGGAGATCAGTTTATGAAGACAATCAAATTATTATTAGTGGTTCTAATGACAATGTTGCCATTCTCTATGTCTGCGCAAAATGGTTGGGATGACCTCTATGGTACTCCTAGAACCAGAACTAAAAAAACGAATACTAAAGCCAATCCGACACCCACGAATACAGTCCCTCCCAGACAAACAAATAATACTCAGGGACAAACAGTTAATCCAAATCAAGTAATTGTGGTAGGCGATAATGGTGATGTAACGCTAGAAACAGCACAACGCAGGCCTCTAGAAATGGATGTTGATGCCTATAATCGTCGTGGAGGAAATGTTGCTCCATCTAATAATATGGATGCCAACGAAGAATTCGAAGAAGAATATACCGATTATAAATATACCGATCGTATCGTTAAGTTTCATGATCCGGCTAATAGCGTCAGGATATCCAGTGATGACCAGATCAATGTTTTTGTAGTAAATGATTTATATAATAATTACTACACCAATCGTGGTTGGGATTTAAATATGAATGCCAATTGGGGTATGGGTTGGAACGGCGGTTGGGGCATGGGCTGGGGCGGCGGCATGTGGGGTCCCGGTTGGGGCGGCATGTGGGGTCCTCGCTGGGGCATGGGCTGGGGTGGCGGCTGGAACATGGGCTGGGGCGGCGGCTGGGGCATGGGCTGGGGCGGCGGTATGTGGGGCGGCGGCATGTGGGGTCCCGGTTGGGGCTGGGGCGGCGGCATGTGGGGTCCTGGTTGGGGCTGGGGCGGCGGCTGGGGCGGTGGTCGTAGAGGCAACGTCAGTATGTCAGGCCGTGGTCGTTCAGGCTACTTCGGAGCAACAGGAAGAAGTGGAAGAAATAACTCTTCGATGAGAAATACGTCAGGTGGAAGAAACAATTCTTCTAGTGCCGGACGAGGCAACACATCTAACACACGTCCAACCTACAATACCGGAGGTCGTCCAGGATCATCAACAAGACCGAATGCAGGTACAAGACCAAATAGCAATACAAACACACGTCCAAGTTATAATACATCGGCAAGTGGAGGTAGAGGTAATTCTTCAACAGGAGCAAATACCAGACCTACAACTACACGTCCGAGCTATAATACATCAACAAGTGGTAATCGTGGTAATTCTTCAACGGGAACTACTTCAAGACCAACAAGTACACGTCCGAGTTATAATACATCGACAAGTGGTAATCGTGGTGGTTCAACAGGAACAACTAGCAGACCTGCAACTACACGTCCGGCTAATACATCCACATCTGGTGGTAACCGTGGATCATCATCGCCGAGCGTGAGTAGACCTAGCAGTAGTCCTTCTAATTCCAGATCATCATCGTCTTTCGGTTCGCCTAGTGGCGGACGTAGTTCTTCTCCTGCATCATCGGGAGGTCGTTCATCCGGCGGCGGTGGTGGAAGAAGCAGTGGCGGTCGTGGCAGATAAGAGATAATTAATTTATAATAAATAATGCATAAGAGCTGTTTCAGAATGCAAATTGAAGGAGCTTTTTTAAACAAAAATAAAATAGTTATGAAACGTAAATATTTACTAGCATTAGCATTTAGCCTTTCTCTGGGAGCATCGTATGCTCAAGGAGAGATGGATGCTTATAAATTTTCTCGCAATGATCTGACAGGTACAGCTCGTTCTTTATCTATGGGAGGGGCATTTGGCTCTTATGTTGGAGGAGATATATCTGCTATTGCAATCAATCCGGCTGCGATAGGTGAGTATAACAGATCGGAGGTTGTAACAACCTTGAACTTTATGAATACACGGATGGAGTCTAATCTGGGTGGAAATACACAAACTGAAAATAAATTTAAAGTGAGATTTGATAATCTTGCTTTTGTTTCTACATTTCCATTACAGAGTGATGTTGCTCCTTTCCTTAACTTTGGTTTCTCGTATAATCGTCTGAAAACTTTCGATCGCCAATACTCAATGGGAGGAAATACAAGAAACTCGCTTAGTGACTATATGGTGACCAGAGCCGATGGATGGCAAACCAGCGATCTATCGTTGAACTCTAATCCGCAGGCTTGGCGTAACACAGACTGGCTACCTGTATTAGGTTTTAATTCGGGATTAATTACAAATCGGAATAATTCAACAGATCGTTATGTGTCAACTACCAGAAATTCTGGGGGTAATAGAGTTTTGACTCCGTATAGCCAATTATTCAATCAAGAAAGAGGTTCTATAAATACATACGATTTTAATTTAGGGACAACATTTTCCGATATGGTGAGTTTCGGATTTACTGTAAGTATGACCGATATTAATTACCGCATGTATTCCATATATTCGGAAGATTTTGCTAATGGAAATAACCAGGGATTTTTTGATCTTGAAAACTGGTTGAGAACAGATGGTACGGGATGGCAGGTTAAGACAGGTCTTGTATTTAAGCCTATTCACCAATTACGCATAGGTGTAGCTTATCATTCACCTACATGGTACCATATGACAGACTATTATGCTGCAGATATACAGCATGACATATCGGCGCTAAGAGGTACAGCTACTAATATACCAACTGATTATCAACCGGGACGAGTAGAAAGTTTCGATGGAAATGGAGATGGCATAACTGATTATCGTCTTCGTACACCAGACAAATGGTCATTCAATATAACAGGAGTAATTGGCCAAAGAGCTATTATTAGTGCTGATTATGAATTGACTAATTATCGTAATAATATGAGATTACATGACAATAATGGTCGTGCATTAGCTAGTGGCGATGCAGATCCGAATAATCTTATAGAACAAGATTTCAGGAATTCATCGACACTGCGTATAGGTGCAGAGATTCGTATCACTCCTTTATTCTCGGGTCGTGTAGGTTATTCATGGGTGCAAAGTCCATTAGTAGCAGAGTTTAGGAACAATGACTTTGAAGTATTCACTGTTGGTTCTGTTCCTCATTATACATTAGATGGAGATACTCATTATATAACTTATGGTTTGGGGTATAGACTAACAAGCCACTTCTATACAGATGTTGCTTTTGTAATGACTTCTCAAAAAGATGATTTGTATACATTCTCAAGAGTTCTGGATAATTCGGGTAACGATATTGTTACTCCTGATAGAATTTCTCTTAAGACAAATCGTTTCCAAGGTCTTTTGACTCTTGGTTATAGATTCTAAGAAAAAGAAAAAATTAAGATAAATAAAAAGAGTATTTCCACTACGGAAATACTCTTTTTGTATATAGATGAAAATATGTTTTGTTATAGGCTTTCCAGAATACGTTTTATAACAGTTTGTGCCGATATTTCGCGATTAGCTGCTTCTTGTATTACTATTGATTGAGGACTATCTATCACATCGTCGCTCACTATCATATTACGTCTTACAGGTAAGCAGTGCATGAAATAAGCATTATTGGTGAGAGCCATTTTTTCGGTAGTTACTGTCCACGACATATCTTTACTTAATATCTTTCCATAATTAGGATCGGCGTATGCAGCCCAGTTTTTTGCATAAATAAAGTCTGCATCAGCAAATGCCTTATCTTGGTTATATTCTATTTTTGCTCCACGAACAAATTTATCGTCAAGCTCATATCCTTCGGGATGTGTAATCACGAAATCTACGTCAGCTTCATTCATAAAGTCAGCAAATGAATTAGGAACAGCCTGTGGTAACGCTTTTGGGTGAGGAGCCCATGTCAGAACAACTTTTGGACGGTCTTTCTTTTTATATTCCTCTATCGTGATCAGATCGGCAAATCCTTGCAGAGGGTGACCTGTTGCAGCCTCCATGCTAAATACTGGTTTACCTGAATATTTTATGAACTGATTTAGTATTTTTTCTTGATAGTCATCTTCTTTATTCTCAAATTGAGCAAAAGCGCGTACTCCAATAATATCGCAATAGTTTCCCATTACAGGGATTGCCTCAAGAAGATGCTCTGTTTTATCTCCATCCATTATTACGCCACGTTCAGTTTCCAGTTTCCATGCACCTTGATTTATATCCAGTACCATTGTATTCATACCCAGATTCATTCCTGCTTTTTGTGTGCTTAGGCGTGTTCGCAAGCTAGAGTTAAAGAATACCATTAACAGGGTTTTGTTTTCACCCAAATGTTTATAAGCAAAGCGATTCTTTTTAATTTCAAGAGCTTCTTTTACTGCGAGATTCAAATCACCCAGGTCTTTAACGTTGGTATAATTTTTCATTATAAGAATATTTTTAAGCGTTTATTTATAAGGAGAATAAAGGTAGAAATAAGTATTGAGATTGCCACAATAAAAGGTAGCTTATAGAAATTATTTGTTGTGGAAAGTGGAATTAGCTGGGTTATAACTAAAATATGAATATAAAATATTCCTGCAGAAAGCTTCCCTATACTATCTGTTGCTAACTTATCTTTAGAGCCTTTGATTACAGATAAGAACAAGGCAGGGCAAAGAACAATTAGTGATAAAAATAAATTATAATACGATTGCGATCTGTATGCTATATACGATTCTATCAACAGAAATATAATGCTAATGGCAACTAAGCTATACAGTTGGTAGGTATTTACTTTTTCTGCTATTTTTCGATTTCTGAGATAATAGCCTATTGTAATAAATGGAAAACCAAAGATCAGGCCATTACAAACCAGGCGGTAATCAGCTTGTACATATCCGAGTATATATCCAACAATGAAAAGAATGATTGCAATACTCATCAATATATTGTCATTCTTAATGTGTCTTTTAAGTACAAACAATAGTATGCTGCCTGATATAAGAGCTGGCAGAAACCACAAATGGTAGTATCCTATAAATGTAAATGTAATTAATGAACGGGGTTCTATTTCTGATATATATGTAGGTAGATATATCAACGACCATATTAGATATACAATAATGAGGTGAAGCATATATTTCTTCATCGTCCCATAATCTTCTAGTTTAGAGCGTATAAAATATCCACTAGCGATAAAGAAGCAGGGAACAGCAATACGGGAAATGCCATTAGAAATAAGCCATCCGGCAATAGAGCTATTATCGAATAGAGGCTGAGTATGTATTGTAATAATTAGAATACTCAGAATGAGTTTGAAATAGTCAAGTCTGAGATTACGTTCCATTTATTCGTTGAGATAATTATTCTTATCAGCCTTGCGATTATATGTTTTTTTACTGGGATGTATGCTGGTAATTCTTTTCCATCCGGCCGATTGTTCTAGTTGAATTTCTCTGTCGGCTTTTTTGACAGCCTTAATGTAATCTTCTATAGATATTTTGCCTACCTGCTTTTTCTTCTTTTTCATTATCTTATTTGTCCGTCTCCTTCAATAATCCATTTATAAGTGCAGAGCTCATCTAGCGCCATTGGGCCACGTGCATGCATTTTCTGTGTGCTGATGCCTATCTCGGCGCCAAGGCCAAGCTGAGAGCCATCAGTGAAAGCCGTAGAGGCATTAGCATAAATGCAAGCTGCGTCGATCATAGCCTCGAATAGCTTAATTGCATTTTTATCCTCACTGACAATTGCTTCGCTATGTTTCGAACTGTAGGCCGTGATATGCTTAATAGCATCTTCTATTCCCGATACAGTTTTTATTGCCATCTTATAATCAAGAAACTCCGTACCAAAGCTATCGTCATCTGCTTTCTTTAGCAGATCGAACGAATAGAATTGGAAAAGAGCGTCGAACGAATATTTATCGGCATAAATAATAACATTCTTTTTCTCAAGATCTTCGCATAGCATAGGCAGATCTTCCAGTCTGTCTTTGTCAATAACAAGACAATCTAAGGAGTTGCAGACACTAACTTTACGCGTTTTTGCATTAGTGATTATGTCCTTACCTTTTTTTACATCTCCCTCTTTATGAAAATAAGTGTGACATACTCCGGCTCCTGTTTCTATAACCGGGATTCTCGAATTGTCACGAACGAAGTTTATGAGTTCTTTTCCTCCACGAGGAATAATTAAATCTACGTAATCACGGGCTTTGAGTAACTCGTCTGTAGCCCCTCTATCATTGGGTAATAGGGTACATACATTCGGATTTACATCATGTTCATCCAGTACATTTCTAATAATATCGATGATAGCCTCATTCGAAAATCGGGCATCTGATCCACCTTTTAGTATACAGGCATTGCCTGATTTGAAGCATAGTGAAAATACATCGAAGCTAACATTCGGACGTGCTTCGTAAATGATTCCAACAACCCCGAACGGAACAGTTTTTTTTGTTATATTCAATCCGTTTGGTAAAGTCTTTTCCATTAGCTGCTTGCCAATGGGAGAGGGTAGAGAAATAACATTGCGAATATCTTTTACAATATCCGAAATACGTTGCTCATTAAGTAACAATCTGTCGTATTTAGGATTAGAAATATCCATCCGTTGCAAATCTTTTAGATTTTCCGAAAGGATATAATGCATTTTAGACTCTGTTTCTTTTGCAATAGCTTCTAATATTGCATTTATTTCTTTTTCTTCTAATAGATTAAGACTTCTGCTAGCCTCTGCTACTAATTGAAACATATTCTGATGATAGTCGTCCATTTTATTTTTCTATATATAGATAGTCGTAATGTATAATTGCTTTCTTATTGTTTTTGCCAATTATCTCATTGGCTTTTTGGCTGTTGTAAGATGTTCGGCCTATTCCGATCTGTTTTCCGGATTCGTCGATAATTCTTACTATATCGTCTGTTTCGAAGTTGCCTGTTACTTTTGTTACGCCAACGGGAAGCAGGCTGATTGCTTTTTCTCCGAGTAAAGCGTCTTTAGCTCCTTCGTTGATATGGATTTCCCCTTTGGTAAATCCTTCAGAGTGAGCGATCCATTTTTTGACACTCGATACACCCTTGGTTGAAGGGATAAAACGGGTGCAAAGTGTCTCCTTATCTTTCAACAGATGTATCAGTATATTATCTTTACGCCCATTGGCTATAATCACTTCAATACCTTCTTCGGCAACCTTGCGGGCAATGTTATATTTAGTCTGCATTCCACCACGTCCGGCGGTCGATTTAGAAGATTGTATAAACTCTTCTATCTGATCTTTTTGTGTATCGATTTCTCTTATAACTTTAGACTGCGATTTGTTTGGGTCTCCATCGAAAATACCGTCTATATTACTTAGAATAATTAGTTTATGGCTTCCCATCATTGCTGCAACCAGTCCCGACAGTTCATCATTATCTGTAAACATAAGTTCGTTGACAGATATTGTATCGTTTTCGTTTACAATGGGTATAACGTTATTATCTAACATAACAGTCATACAGTTCCGTTGGTTCAAATAATGACGGCGTGTGGCAAAGTCTTCCTTAGTGGCAAGCACTTGCCCGCAGAAAATACGATGCTGATGGAATAGATCGTAGTAACGGTTGATCAGCTTAGCCTGTCCAACAGCCGAGTATAATTGACGAGCAGAAATTGTATCGAGCTTATCTTTTATTTTCAGTTCAGTTTTACCAGATGCCACAGCTCCGGATGATACTAAAATGACCTCAATGCCCTCTTTGTGAAGTTCAGCTACCTGATCCACCAAAGCAGACATGCGCGTTACATCTAGTGTACCGTCTTTGCGTGTCAATACATTGCTTCCTATTTTTACAACGATGCGTTCTTTCATTTGAGAATGATTGTAAGAAAAACAAAGTTAGAATTTTATTTGAATAAATCTTATTAAGATGGGAGACAAGTTAATTGTAAATAGAGGGGGGTATTCTATTATTGGGTATCAATTAAACCTTCGGCAAGTTCGAGATGCAATATCTTTTTCTTTGCGTCGATTCCTACTATAAAGTCCTCGGTAGCAGGTATAATATATTCTCTTTCGCTATTTTTTACAAGAAATAGTGTGTTTAATGTTTTATCGTCAATTGCTTCAATCACGCCTAATTCTCCGGCTACTTTATTTATAACCGTAAATCCGATGAAGAAGTTCCAAGAATATTCAATATCCTCATTTTCTTCCTCTTCGTGATATGACCGCGGAAAATATACATCCAAACCTGATAAGCGTTGGGCTTTATCTTCGTTGTCCACGTCTTCGAAAGTCATTAATACAACTTCTTTTCCTTTGGAGCGGTATTCTTTAATAATAAAAGGTACAAATATGCCATCAATACGACAAATAAGATAAGGACAATCTACCCTTTCGAAAACATCATTCTCGAAAGCAAAAGCGATTTCTCCCTTTATGCCGTGAGGTTTAATGAACTTTCCGATCTTAAATACTTCGCTTTCCTTAATCATTATTCGATGTTGTTGTGTGCCTTAAAAGTGATGTAGTCTTATTTTTTACGTTGTTGGGAGTTGTTTTTCTTGCCTCCGTTATTGTTATTATTGTTACGTTGGCCCAAGTCTTTCATCTCCGGTAACTTGATATTGGAATCTCTGATATCTATTTTCTTATCAGACAGATCATATAAATCGAAAAATATTTTCGGATCTTCGACTTCTTTATTCCATTGGATATAAGACTTCTTCATGTGTGTAGCAATAAGTATTACGAATTGCTCTTTTTCTTCAGGATCTTCGATAGTTGTAGCTATTCGAATCATCTTTTCCAGCGTTTTTCCGTAATGTCTGTATTCCATATCAGGGCGGCTGTATTCAAGCTTTCCCGGTTTGCTATATAGATCCTCTTTTTTGATAATCTCGTAAGGATAATCAATGTCTAATTTGAAATCTGACATAATAGCCAAATGATCCCAAAGTATATGTTTGAAGTCGTTAACGTCACGAAGATGTGGAAATAAATTTCCCATTATATTGATTATTGAGTTTGCGCAACGTTTGCGTTCCGAACGATCTTCAATCGTCAGGCAATAATCGACCATGTTTTGAATATTTCTTCCATATTCGGGAAGCGCTAGTTTTTCTAGCTGCGTATTATATTCCATTTGTAAAATATTATAAGACAAGTAGGTTAAGTAATGTTAATTGCTTATCGCCTTGTGTTTTTTGATTGTAATAAGTTGTTAGTCTTTACTTTATTGGGGCAATAGAGATGTTTTGTACCCTAAGCCTACAAAGATAATATTTATTTGTCTGTTTCTGTCGGAACAGACAAAGTTTCTTTATACAGTTTAGGATCGTTTAATACCTCCAGTGCTTTAGCTAATGTTTTATCTCTCTGCAAAGTAAACATATATTCGCCTCTTTCGTGAAAATAACGTTTTACAACCTCTGTATTTATCTGTTGCATGATCTCTTCTTTGAATGTATCCAAGTCACGGTTAAGGTTAGGTACTAATTTCGCTTCCAGAGCCTTAAATTCTTCATCGGCTGATTTCATATATCCTTCAAATTCCATAACTTCTTTAAGCGAGGCCATCGATTTTTCGCTCATACGGTCGTATTGGAAATCCTTCGATTTAACGAATTCTTTAAAATTCTCATAATCTTCGTCCGTAATACTGAAAGTTTTAGGAGACTCTATCGATTTATGATTTAAAGCCCAGTTTGTAACCCAATCGAATACAATGAATTGATTAGAAAGGTAGTAAGTGATGGTAGGTACCTTGTCCTCTTTCAGTTCGATGTCGGGAGAAACACCACCACCATCTCTCACAGGGCGTCCTACTTCCGTATAGAATACAGTGGTTAAGCTGTCAGGAATGCGTCCGGCACTGCCATCAGGGTTGCGATGTGAGTAGTCGATAGCTTGTACACATCTACCACTTGGTATAAAATATTTTGATGTAGTAACTTTCAGGCTTCCGCCAAAAGGCATTTCGCGTGGAGTCTGAACCAGACCTTTCCCGAATGTACGTTCACCAACAAGTATCGCTCTGTCCATGTCTTGAAATGCTCCTGCCACAATCTCGGCTGCGGATGCCGTGCCTCTATCTACTAGTATTGCTATCGGGATTTCGTTGTCTATCGGTTCTAAAGTTGTACGATATGTTCTATCTCCTTGTTTTAATTTCCCTTTAGTAGACAAAACTACTTTTCCTTTCGGCACAAACATATTTACTATTTGTACAGCTTCTTCCATAATACCGCCACCATTTTGACGGAGGTCTAATACTAACGATGTTATACCTTGTTTTTTAAGATCAAGAAATGCTTTTTTTACTTCTGCCGCACTTTTAACTGTAAAAGTACCCCATGTAATATAACCTGTTGTAGGACTTACTAAACCGTGGTAAGGAATAACATCTACAAGTATTTTTTCACGGTTGAACTTTACGGTTATAGGCTTTTTTTCTCCCGGGCGTTCTACTTTTATCGTAATAGCTGTTCCCGGTTGTCCTTTCAGATTAGAACTAACAAAGTTGCTTAGTGTGCTTGCATAGGCTTCTCCTTCTTTTTTCTCACACTTAGTCATGTCTTTTCCATCTATTTCGAGGATGTAATCACCGGCTTTTAGTCCGGCTTTTGCTGCGGGTTTGCCTTCAAATGGTTCTGTGATAGATATTTTTCCGTCTTTGTATATAATTCCGGCTCCAATTCCTGCATATTCGCCGGTGGTCATGAAAGTAAAATCTTTCATATTATTTTCATCGAAATACTCGGTATAAGGGTCTAAGCTTCCGAGCATATTGTCGATTCCGGTTCTCACAGTCTTGGTTATATCTAAACTATCTACATAGAATAGATCTAGCTCACGAAGTATCGAGTTGTAAATATCTATGTTTTTATTTATATCGAAGTAACGTTGTTGATCTTGGTTTTGAGGTTGTGTATTTTGAGCATTTATTGCTGATGTGCCAATTATAGAGAGGACAAATAGAACGATTAATTTATTTTTCATTGACTCTAAATTATATATTATTTTTTTTGTTTCAAATTTTAACAACAAAGGAAATACTTTTTTATGTATCTCGAAATTTAACAGACCGATAAGTCTAATAAAAAAAGTGAAAATATGAAGAAACCACCTAAAAAATTGTCTATGAATCATTTTAGAACCTAAAGTCGGTCAATTTCCTATATTTTCGGGGCTATTTATACAGTCGGCAAACTCATACCTGTTATTTTACGATACAGATCGAGAGCATATACATCTGTCATTCCCGAAACAAAATCGAGTATAGCAAGAATACGATCGTAAAGGCTTGATGCATGTATATCGTACTGTTCAGGAACTCTGCTAAGAATGAGTTCTGAGTATTTTGCTTCAGGCGATTGTATAGCACTGATGAATGTATCGAGAAGGAAACCTATAATGCGATGTCCTGCCAATTCTATATCTACTACATCTTTCGTCTTATATATTCTTTTTACACTCACATCTGTGCATACTTTATAAGCCTGATTGGGTAATGATGATATTCTCTTGATGAGTGCACCCTCAAAAGTACCATCTAATATAGTTTCTTCGTTTTCGAGAAATACTTGGGTACATTCGTCTACTAATAAACCTATTACGCTAGATCGCAAATAGGCGATCTGTTCGTTGGTGTCATTTACTAATAGCATCGTTTTCTGCATCTTTGCTTGTCTTTCTTCCGAGAAATACTGTAAGAAAAGATTGATTGTTTCTTCTCTCGAAAGTATCCCAAGTTTGTGTGCATCTTCAATATCCATTATTTTGTAACAAATATCGTCTGCTGCTTCCACAAGATAGACTAGGGGGTGACGAGCAAATTTAAGTGGGTTTTCCTGTATGCAAATCATACCAAGTTCTTCCGCTATTTTTTTGAAATCCTCTTCTTCTGATTGGAAAAATCCGAATTTACCTTTTCCATTAGCAGCAACAGCAGAATAAGGATATTTCGCTATAGATGCCAGCGTAGAATAGGTCATAACGAAGCCTCCACGACGACGACCATTAAATTGGTGGATTAGTAAGCGGATTGAGTTGGCATTTCCTTCAAAGTTGGTCAGGTCTTCCCATCTTCCTCCTCCGTCTCTTACTTTCGCTTCAAGCGATTGTCCGTTACCTTCTTTAAAATAGCTGGTAATGGCTGTCTCGCCCGAATGACCGAAAGGGGGGTTCCCTAAGTCGTGGGCTAAACAAGCAGCAGCGACAATCGAGCTTATTTCCTCAAAGTCGGTTGTTGCATTTGGGTATCTTTTTCTCAATTCTTTTCCTACAATTACTCCAAGTGAGCGTCCGACACACGAAACCTCTATGCTATGTGTTAGTCTGTTATGTACAAATACGCTGCCGGGAAGTGGGAAAACTTGTGTCTTATTTTGTAATCGGCGAAATGGTGATGAGAAAATCAGTCTGTCATAATCTCGTTGGAAGTCAGTTCGGTCATGCCGTCTCTCATCATGAAACTCTTCCATGCCGAATCGTTTAGAAGAGAGGAGTTGTTGCCAATTCATTATTATATTTTTTTATTTAAACCAAAGATATTAAAATAATACGCTATAGCTGTAATTTTTTTGCAATTATCAAATTGAAATAACTACTTTTAATCTATTAAGTAAAATAACCTATTTAATGTCATGTTTTAAAACTATAACTATCAATCATTGTTATATTTGGATGGCTAATCAATAGGTCTGTGACCTCAAAATATTCATACGGAAGAATAAATTGGTAATATGAAAACACTTGAAAATGATCATTTAACAGTAAAAGTAAAACCGGAAGGAGCAGAGTTAACAAGTATAAGAAACAATAAGACAGGCGTAGAGTATCTCTGGCATGCAGACCCTACATTTTGGAAACGCCATTCTCCTGTTCTTTTTCCGATCGTAGGTAGTTTATGGAATAATGAATTGAGAAATGATGGTAATACTTTTAATATGTCTCAGCATGGATTTGCCCGTGATGAGTATTTTGAGTTATTATCGGCTACTTCTACTGAAGTCTTTTACCAACTGGTAAGCCATAGGGAAACATTGGCAAAATATCCATTCCCATTTCAATTGGAAATAGGTTATCGATTAGAGGATAATCGTATCGAAGTGATTTGGAAAGTAAAGAATATAGGCGATTCAACGATGTATTTTCAGATAGGTGCTCATCCGGCATTTAATTATCCCGATTTTGATGGCTCAACGGATGAAAGGGGATATTTTTCTTTTGATAAATCAGAGGGGTTAGAGTATAGCCTGTTAGGCGAAAAGGGCTGTGCGCTACCAGCCAAATATAATCTTGATACACAAGATGGCTTGCTACCTATTAATGTCCATACTTTCGATATTGATACATTGATTTTTGAAGATAGTCAATTGACTCGTGTATCTCTTTTGGATAATAGTAAAGATCCTTATATAACTCTGCATTTTGATGCCCCTGTTCTCGGACTGTGGTCGCCTCCCCGCAAAAATGCTCCGTTTATATGTATCGAACCGTGGTATGGACGCTGCGATAGGGTGGGATATAGCGGAGAGTTTAAAGATAAAGACTGGATGAATTCGCTTGCAGCCGGAGAAGTATTTAAGAGTTCTTATATAATTGAAATAGAGGTTTAATGTTTTAACCCTTATAGTTATTTCTTATGACTTATTGATGCTGTATCTTTCTGTTTCATTCTAAAAATGTTCCTACCTTTGCACCCGATTATTAACATTTGTAAATGAAGTTAGATAGATCTATAACAGTGTCGCTTATTGTAGCTATTGCATTCTTTATGCAAGGCCTTGATACGACTGCTGTTAATACGGCTATTCCCGCTATGGCGCGATCGTTTGGAACAGATGTCGTTCACCTTAGTTCGGGAGTGACATCTTATCTTATCGCTTTAGCTATTTTCATCCCGGTCAGCGGATGGATTGCCGATCGCTTTGGTACCCGTAGGGTGTTTTGTACTGCAATAGTCTTATTTATTATAGCTTCTATACTGTGTGGCAGTTCTCAAAACTTAACTCAGTTTGTTATATTTCGCATAATGCAGGGTATGGCAGGAGCGATGATGACCCCTGTCGGACGCTTGGCTGTATTGAAAGCTACGCCGAAAGAGAATCTGGTTGTGGCTATGGCTTATATCACATGGCCTGCATTAGTCGCACCGATATTAGGTCCATTAGTTGGAGGTTATCTTACTACTTACTGGACATGGCACTGGATATTTTTCTTGAATATTCCATTTGGTGTTATTTGTGTGGCTTTGGCATGGCATTTTATACCAAAAGAGGAAGCAACCGAAGAACCTAAAAAACGCTTTGATCTAGTTGGATTTGTATTAAGTGGCTTAGCTCTTGCAGGATTTATGTATGGGGTAGAATTGTTGAGTAGACCCGAAGTGCCCTATTATGTTTCAATGGCTATCATTGTGATGGGGGTTCTTCTGTTGGTTTTCAATGTGAGGTATTCAAAACATATTTCTAATCCGTTGATTGACTATACCGTTGTGAAGATTCCAACATATCGGGTTACCATATTTACAGGTTCGCTTTCGCGTATGGTTATAGGAGTCGCCCCATTTCTTGTTCCGCTGATGTTTCAGGAAGCATTTGGATTAAGTCCTTTCGAATCGGGGCTTCTATTCCTCTCTACAATGGCAGGCAATTTAGTTATGAAACCGATTACCGTATGGGTGATGCACCGTTTCAGCTTTAGTGCTGTCTTAATTATCAATGGTTTTATGATTGTTGTATTTACGTTGCTGACAGCTATTCTCTTACCTACTACACCCAAGGTGCTTATCGTAGCTGTTATGTTCTTATCGGGAATGTTTCGTTCTATGCAGTTCAGTAGTATTACAACCCTTGCTTTTGTAGATATACCACAAGAGCGTATGACAACAGCAAATACACTTTATAGTACCGTTCAGCAGATGTCGACAGGTATGGGTATTGCTATGGGAGCTGTGTTCTTGCGTTTCTCGAATATGATAAATGGAGGTACAAATGGATATAGTGTTGCCGATTTCCGTTTATCATTTATCTTTGTAGCCATCCTCGGATTTATATCCTTATTTGGATATACTAAACTTGCGCCCGATGCCGGAGATGTAGTAAGGGTAAAGAAAAAACATTAAATTATTTATGCAAAAAGATATAGATTTACGTATCTCGCCCAAAGAGGCTGCCGATATCGAAATGGTTAAACAAATATTTGCTTCGCAGGCAGATATTCCGCTCCAAAATATCAGCTCAGTACGTATTCTTCGCCGTTCGATAGATGCCCGTCAACGCAATATATTTATCAACCTGAAAGTAAGAGGATATATTGATGAAGTGGAAAATGGTGCTCAATTCGAGAGTACTTATTATCCGAATGTTTCGGAGTGTCCGCAGGCTATTGTTGTTGGTGCAGGTCCGGCAGGTCTATTTGCCGCTTTGCGGTTGATCGAATTGGGTGTTCGTCCTATTGTTGTCGAAAGAGGAAAAAATGTGCGTGATCGTAAACGTGATACGGCTCTGATGAATCGTGAACATGTCGTAAACCCCGAATCTAATTATTGCTTTGGCGAAGGTGGAGCAGGAGCGTATTCGGATGGTAAACTCTATACCCGAAGCAAGAAAAGAGGTAATGTAGAAAAAATTCTGAATGTTTTCTGTCAGCATGGTGCTCATCCTTCTATCCTTGTAGATGCCCATCCTCATATAGGTACGGATAAATTATCGGGAATTATCGAAAAAATGCGTGTGCAGATTATTTCATCTGGAGGAGAAGTTCATTTCCAGACACGAATGAGTAAGCTTATTATCGAAAATAATGAGATAAAAGGTATTGAAACAAATACAGGCAAAACATTCTTAGGGCAAGTAATATTGGCTACAGGGCATTCGGCCCGCGATGTATATTATATGCTCTATGATCAGAAAATAAAGATTGAAGCTAAAGGTTTGGCAGTTGGTTTTCGTATCGAACACCCTGCACATCTGATAGATCAGATACAATATCATTGTGTGGAAGGACGGGGAGAATATCTTCCTGCTGCCGAATATAGTTTTGTTGTTCAGGCGGGCGATCGAGGTGTATATTCATTCTGCATGTGCCCCGGAGGAACGGTTGTTCCTTCGGCGAGTGGGCCAAAACAAGTGGTTGTGAATGGTATGTCACCGTCTAATCGTGGTTCCCGTTGGTCTAATTCGGGTGTTGTTGTAGAGATTCATCCCGAAGATTTTCCCGAATATGCTAAATATAATGAATTGGCTTTATTGAAGTTTCAGGAAGATCTGGAAGAATTGGCATGGGTGCACGGAGGAAAAACTCAGGTTGCTCCGGCTCAACGTATGCTCGATTTTGTAAATAATAAGATAAGTTCATCTTTACCCGATTCATCGTATGCTCCGGGTATTGTTTCGTCGCCTATGCACGAGTGGATGCCCAAATTTGTATCGTCACGATTGCAGGAAGCGTTCAAAAAAGTAGGAAATAATAGTAAAGGTTATTTGACTAACGAAGCCTTACTATTAGCGGTAGAAAGCCGAACTTCGTCGCCTGTTCGTGTGGTTCGCGATAGGGAAACTATGCAGCATGTCGAAATACAAGGGCTTTATCCCTGCGGTGAAGGTGCCGGTTATGCCGGAGGTATCGTTTCTGCTGCTATGGATGGGGAGCGATGTGCAGAAGCCTTAGCAGCTAAAATGAAAGAAATTTGATAATGTACTTTTGCTTTTGAAGAATAATAAAGAAGCCCTGCAAATTCATTATTTGCAGGGCTTCTTTATTCATTTCATTGTACGTATTGGTAGATCCATAGGACCATCTTGTGAATATGCTTTTGTTCTATCCTTTTTAGGTCCCGGTATCAGTGGGCTATAGGCTAGCACATGGCGAATCCGTTCTTTTTGGTTTTGAGTAAATTGGTTTGATTTTGAGACTTCATAATCCATTATATTGTACGAAATAAACTTAGTTCCGCTACAGTTTGTTCTTGTTATCAGATTGTTGTAATTATATTCATTTTCAGATAGCCCATTGCGCCATATATTATATTCGCTGCGATTATACGTAGGAGTATCGGTGCAATAGTCTGTATCTTGGCATAGATTAGTATTTTCGTCATCTCCTTCGGAAAAAGCATGTAGCAGACCTAGGTAATGCCCTAATTCATGCGCTAGAGTAACTGTGATATCTGTTGGTCGATAAATTCTATCGTCACTCTGATCATATAGGTATGAATTGTTGATTGATACACAATAAGGAAAATTGAGATTGGAATGATTGAGGATGCGATCTGTCTGATTAAGTCCTTCTAAAGAATTAGATGTAAGAGTAAAGGGTAGGTGAGAAATGCCTAATGCATTTTCGTCAGTGAATGTATATAGCATTATATTAATATATTGGTCTACATTCCAGAGCAATTTAGCATTTGTCGCGCTTTCAGTTTCCATAAATTTGTCGCAATCCATTACCGGAGTTTGCCATAGAATGCGTTCAACTCCCGGTTCTGATAAGGTATTACCCTTCGGATCTACAGTTGCCATCACAAATTCGATATTGATATCTGTGCCATTTTCATTTAGTTTACTTTGATAAAGCTTGTTGCAAGCAGCTACGATCTGACTTAAACGACCTTTATCTACATATTGATAGGGATCATTCTGATTCTGGTATAGTACATGGAAAATTATAGGTATTTCGTAATGATAATCATCTGTGACAACAATTTGTGGCTGATCTTTTTCTTCGTCAGAATCTTTACAGCTGATAGATAGGAATAAAATAGAGAGCAGAAGTATTAATTTTATCTTCATCATAATATTTTTTGAAATAGAATTCCAAAAGTAGTGTTTTGATTTTGATATATAATTATCTCGACATGTATTGTTAAATTATATCAGTTATATAGTAGTAGGCTTAATCTAGTTCTTTGATTACTTTCGCCGGATTACCACCTACTAATACATTATCGGGTATATCTTTTATTACAACGGCACCCGATGCTATAACTACATTATTTCCGATAGTTACGCCCGGATTTATAATTGCACCTCCGCCTATCCAAACGTTATCGCCAATTGTTATGGGTTCACCATACTCTAAGCCCGTAAGACGCATTTTTGCATCTGTCGGGCGTGTAGCTGTGTAGATATGTACGCTAGGAGCAAGCAGACAATTATCCCCAATCTTTATTCGGCATACATCGAGCATTACGCAGTCGAAATTGGCATAAAAGTTTTCTCCTACATGTATATTATACCCATAGTCACATTTGAAAGTTGGTTCGACAGTAATAGATTTTCCTTTCTTTCCAAATAACCTGTTGAGAATATCCGTTCGTAGATTATCATCTTGTGGTATGGAATGATTGTATGTATGAAGTAAATCTTTTGTCTGGATTCTTTCCTGAACTAATTCTGTATCACCGGCAAAATATAATTCGCCGGCTAACATTTTTTCTTTTTCAGTTTTCATATTGTCTCTTTCTACTGATTAATAATCAAATATATGAAAAAGACTTTTAAATCATTCTATTTTTAGTGTAAGGAATTATCCGTGCATTATCGGGCCGAATATCCAGCTTGCAATAGTCAGATAAATAATAAGTCCTGTTACATCGACAATCGTAGCTACAAATGGAGCTGAAGATGTAGCAGGGTCGGCTCCCAATCTGCGGAGAATAAAAGGAAGCATCGAGCCAATGAGTGAACCCCACAATACGATTCCCACCAGAGCCAGTGATACGGTAGAGGCTACCATAATCCAATGATCACCATATAGATTCGGGAAAATGAAGTGCCATACATATATTCTGAAGAAACCTATCGATCCCAGTATAATACCAAGAGAAAGCCCGGATATTATTTCGCGTCGGAATACAGTTGTCCAGTCTTTCAGTTTTACTTCGCCGGTCGCCATGGCTTGAATTATAAGAGTCGAAGCCTGCGATCCGCTATTTCCTCCGCTCGAAATCATTAGCGGCAGAAACATTGCCAAGACAATGACCTGTGCCAACTGATCTTCGTAATACTGCATAACCGAAGCCGTCAGTAATTCGCCGATGAATAATACAATAAGCCAACCAGCTCTTTTCCATACCAGTTTGTGTATAGGCAAATCGAGATATGGTTCTTCGAGTGCGGCTGTACCCCCCATTCGTTGCATGTCCTCAGAATATTCTTCGTCTGCAACCCAAAGTATATCGTCGATAGTAACGATACCTAAAATGACTCCTTGGGCATCTATAACAGGGAGAGCTACCCTATTATTCATTTTGAATATTTTGATAGCATCTTCAGCAGGGGTATGTGCTCTAAGATATATAAGCCGTCCATCAATAAGCTCTGATAGAGTTGATTGCGGATCAGCGATTAATAAATCACGTATTCGAAGGTCATCAATGAGCACTCCGTTGTCATCGAGGATATAAATTACATCAATCGTTTCTGATGCTTTCCCATTGCGGCGTATATAGGCTAAAGCCTGTTCTACGGTATAGTCCTTGTCTATTGCCATAAAATCAGGAGTCATCAGACGTCCTACACTATCTTCGGGATAAGAAAGGAGCATAAGTACTTCTTTCCTGTCGGCCGGAGATAAGAGCGATATCAGCCTGTGAAGGAGATCCTGGTCTTTCATCTCACCAAAGAAGGATACCCTGTCATCGGGAGGGAGACTATTGATAATCTCCGATATTTTATTTCCTGATAATTTCTTTATTACACGTTCCTGCGTCGGAACATCGAGAATTCTAAATACATTGACCGATCTGTTGAGGCTCATGGTATTGATAACCAAAGGAGCATAATCGGGTAATTCGTCGATAAGATCTTCTACATCAGAGATGTTGAGATTGTCTAGAAATTCTTGTAGTTGATTAAGATCTCCTGATTCTATTAGGAGTTCTGTTTCTTTCGCTAGTAGTTCCACATTCGCTTTCATCCATTATGTCTTAATTTGAGGTGAATATTATCAGAAATACTTCTATGGTAAAAATATTTCTGGGATGAACTCACATTTTTCAAACATTCGAATAAATCTTATATTATCAGCAATATAGAGGTATTCATTTGTAAAACGTGGCGCAAAGGTAGTCTTTATAATGCAGAGGGCTACAACTTTTTAAGAAAAAATATGTTGTATATAACGAGAATTGAAATGAAAAGTGTTACATTTGCAACATTGTTTCATTTGTATATATGTTTCATTATGGATGCAGAACAAATATTAAAGCACCACAATCTGAAGAATACAGGTTGTCGTAAGTTTATAATCAGCGAGTTGTTGTGTAATAATCTTGCTTTGTCGGAAAATGAGATAAAACAAGCATTGCCTGATCTTTTCGACCGTGTTACATTCTATCGTTCCCTAAAAACCTTAGAAGAGAAGAAGATAATACACCGCATCATTCTACACGATGCAACTATAAAATATGCTTTGAATAAAGAAGCTATGCCAAAAGAAGATCACGCCCATTTTCATTGTGTGAAATGCGATGGTGTGACATGCTTGGAAACGGAAGTAGAAATACCTTCAAATTTACCTACGGGTTTCTCTCTCGAATCGACACAGATTCTACTGGAAGGGACATGCCCTTCGTGTAAAAAGAAATAATATAAATATATTATATTGGATGAAGAAAATATTGTCCCTCATTTTATTCTTGGTTTGTAGCTTCTCTCTGTCTGCTCAGAATTATTATAGCGTAGCGGGAATAGTAAGAGACAGGGAAACAGGAGTTATCATCGAGAATGCTGCAGTGTCGCTCCAATCTACAAGTGTAGGAGCATTTACAGATACAGAAGGTAGATATAGTTTTTGTGATATTGCTCAAGGACACTATAGTTTATTAGTGCGCCATATGGGGCACATGACCGATACTGTAAATATAGATTTGAATAAAGATATTGTAGTTGATATTCAACTGCAGCGATCATCTAATGCATTAAAAGAGATAGTGGTAGAGGCTTACGGCCGTGGTGACGGGCACCCATCTTTAGGTACTACAACCGTTAACTATAGTTCCATATATAATATGCCAATAACGAACCTGTCCAAGATGTTGACTACTGTTCCTGGTGTAGCAACTATGGATATTGGGGCAGGTGTCTCTAAACCTGTTATCAGGGGGCTGGGTTTTAATCGCATAGCTGTTATAAATAAAGGTATTACACAGCAGAATCAACAATGGGGAGCCGATCATGGCATGGAAATAAGCCAGTTCGATTTTGAGTATATAAGTGTGCATAAAGGAGCTAGTTCGTTAATGTATGGCTCGGATGCCATGTCCGGAGCAATCGACATTACACCTGCAGGATTTAGAAGACAATCTCAAGATAAGAGCGATAAGGGTTTATTTAATGGGGAAGCGATTGTCTGGGGTGCTTCTAATAACGACTTGTATGGAGGTGCTTTTAAAGGGGAGTGGCAAAAAGATAAATATTTTATCCGAGGTGTTTATTCCTATCAGGACTTTGCCGATTATAGAGTACCTGCTGATGAATTTAATTATTTATCATATAATTTTCCTATTTACGATAGACGACTGAAAAATACAGCAGGCAGAGAGCGAAATATATCATTTTCTGCCGGATATATTCTTAAAAATGTTCGTACTATATTCAGTGTAAGTGATAATTATCAAAAAAACGGATTTTTTTCGGGTGCACATGGTATTCCCGATGCTGCTAATCTTATACCTGACGGATCTGTTCGTAATATTGAGATGCCATACAATACAGCTAATCATTTTACATTGACGAATAACACTGAATGGAAGACATCGTCGTTAAGACTGCTAATCAATACAGGATATCAGGATAATCACCGCACGGAACGTTCTTCATTTCATTCGCATTATGGAGAAGATGAGCACGATCATGAGGATGAAGACGATCATGGTCATTCTAGTCTGGAATTTGATTTCAGATTAAAGACTTATTCTACTAATGCGCGTTTGTTCTTAGATGAGAACCAAAAATGGAAAAAAACAATAGGGATGGCTCTCGAACATCAAAATAACGAGATAGGAGGGTATGATTTCTTTCTGCCACGTTTTAATCAAACAACTGGTGGAGTATTTTTTATAAATGATTATTCCATGTCTTCTCAATTGAATTTTACCGGCGGTATCCGTTACGATATGGGTAAAATCGATATAAGCGGATTTTATGATAATGAGTTGGCTGAATATCTGAAAAATCAAGGCTATTCGCCGGAAGAAGTACAACAATATGCCCAAAGAGCCCTTGATGTAGATCGTCGCTTTAATAGTTTTTCAGGATCTGTAGGTGTGAATTATAACATGAAAGATTATTACAATGGATATTATACCATCAAAGCTAATATTGGTAAGAGCTATCGCTTTCCTACTGCCAACGAATTAGCATCTAATGGTGTTCATCACGGAGCATTCCGTCACGAGAAAGGAAATCCCGATTTGGATGCTGAACAAGGATATTCGTTTAATCTCGATCTTACTTGGGATAAATCTTCCACATATCAAGTTGAATTGAATTTATTTACCAATTACTTTTCTAATTTTATTTATCTGGAACCATCGAAGCAATGGTCTGTTTTACCTCATGCCGGACAATTATATAACTATCAGCAGGCAGAAGCCTTATTTGGCGGAGGCGAATATCGAATTTCGTGGCTTGCCTCAAATAATATAAAGCTGGCTACGCAAGGTGAATATGTTGTGAATAAAAATCTGGATAATAATTATCCATTACCTTTCACACCTCCTTTCACAATGAAAAATGAAATTTCGTACGGAAAATATAGATACTATGGAAATAATAAATCCAAATTAAGTCATTACGAAATCTCTCTTTCTCACCAATGGTTTGCCGATCAGAATCGTATTGCTCAGGGTGAAGAGAAAACTCCAGGAACGAATCTGTTTAATCTAACAGCCGGAATAGATTATAAGCTAAGTAAGAAATGTACCATAAGGCTGAATGTGCAAGCGCAGAATATATTCGATACGCGTTATATGAATCATCTGAGTTTCTACAGAAAACTGAATATCCCCGAACCGGGACGAAACATACAAGTATTTGTAAGAATACCATTTAGTAGTTGATTGTTAAATATAAAATAGCCAAGATGAAAAAGAATTTTTTATTTGTATTGTCTTTATTTGTAATTTTAGGATTTGCATCATGTAGTAGTGATGATAACGATACTGAAAAACCGGTTATATCGAATGTTGAACCTGCGGATGGTGACATTTTGGTGATAGGAGAGAAGGTTCATTTAGAAATGGATTTGAGTGATAACGAAGAATTGGCATCCTACAAAATCGATATTCACAACAATTTTGATAACCATGAACATTCGAAAGCTAGTTCAAGTGATAGCATCGCATTTTCGTTTGTTAAGACATGGACGGATATTCATGGACAAAAAAACGCACATGTTCATCATCACCAGATAGAGATACCAAAAGAAATGATGGCAAGCGACGGTAAGTTAAGACCAGTTCGCGAAGGTAAATATCATTTTGTAATTTACTGTTTAGACGAGGTAGGAAATGAATCTGTTTTATCCCGTAATGTTATATTGTCATATACAGAACCCGGAGGAGAGCACGACGACGATCTTGGGCATAGCCACTAATAAATCTGTGAAATATATAAAAGAGGTTGTAAGCTTTAGCTTTACAGCCTCTTTTTGTTATATTTGCGCTTGCATTATGTATTAACATATAAAATATATGAATAAACGTTTTCTGCTGATAGTTATATCTGTCTTGTGTACTATTATTATCTTTTTTTCTTGCGAAAAGAGCACCGAGTCAAGTGACACGGAACCGCCTAAGATTATGGATGTGAAAACAAATATAAAAGATGCTGTAGTAACAGACCTTGGCGATTCTCTGTTTTTAAACACAGACTCACTGAATATTGCAAGAATAGATACAATTGTATTAGGACATCGTATTCTTTTTTCTGCTAGATTTACAGATAATGAAGCCTTATCATCTTACAAGGTTGTCATAGATGTCGATCCTGCAAATGAAGGAAATGAAGGAGAGGATGCAATCTTTTATGTAAGTAGAGGGTGGACATTGTTTGGACAAGGGTTGGAATCTGTAAAAAAGGATACTACTATTGTGAAGCAAAACAATATAATAACCACCGAGACCATTGAAGAAATGAAGGCTGGCGATACAGTCGCCAAAGATTATCCCGTAAGAGAAGGAGATTACTCCTTGAAAGTGTGCTGTGTTGATAAGGCGGGAAACCGAGATTCTTTGATACGTACTATCAGATTGTTAAAAAGAGAAACTATACTGAAAAGCCGTCTCCAGTAATAAATATAATTTATAATCGAAGCGTATATCTCACCGGATATACGCTTTTTTTATTTGTTAAAGCTTAAAGCTGTTCTTAAGAATGTTTTTACCTTTGTGCCGATAATTTTAATTTTATTAATGAAATGAAACAAAAACAGAAAAGTTTTAGTGATCAGCGGGCATATCGTTTCAAGCGGTTTGTCAGGAAAGGTTATGGTGCTTTCAACAGCATGCATAGGCTAGTTAACATTGGTGTTGTAGTAGGTTGCGTACTGACGATTGTACCTTCGGCAACAACTTCTGCCCAGTCCGCAGGAGGAGAAGAACAACAAAAAGTGATGGAGAAAGAGTTGGATGAGGTGATGGTCACGGCCTCGCGTATAGAGATGCCGATAAATCAAACAGCCAAACTCGTAACAGTAATCTCTAAAGAGCAGATTGCGCAGGCGCCCGTCCAGAGTATTCAAGACCTGTTAGTGTATGTGGCTAACATTGATGTCATCCAGCGTGGAGGACATGGTGTACAAGCCGATATTTCGATCCGTGGAGGATCATTCGACCAAAATGCAATACTATTAAACGGAGTTAACCTATCCAATTCACACACGGGACATTATAGCTTCGACATTCCCATTAATCTTTCAGACATCGAACGTATCGAAATTCTTCATGGACCATCAGCCTTGGTTTATGGATCAAGTGCATTTTCGGGTGGTGTCAATATCATTACTAAGAAAGCACTAGATTCTAAAGCGTTTGCAAATGTAGAATCGGGTATGCACAAACTTCGGGGAATAGAAGTGAGGGGTGCTACTCAGATCGGTGCTACGAGCAATAGTTTATCAGTCGGTTATAATTCGTCCGAGGGTTATATTGCCAACAGCGACTACGACATCTACAATATGCTATGGCAAACACGATTAAAATTTAAAGGAGAATCTAAATTAGATCTACAATTGGGTTATAACGATAAAAAGTATGGAGCTAATACTTTTTATTCTCCTGCATTTTCTAATCAGTACGAGCGAACCAGCACCTATATGGGTTCGCTGAAAGGTGAGTTTGGCTCTGCTCTCAAAATAATCCCTATCCTCTATTGGGACAGGCATCACGACCAATTCGATTTGGTAAAAGATACTGATTACGGTCGTAATTATCATCGGAACGATACTTATGGCGCTAACCTAATCTTCATGTACCGTTCTAAGCTAGGAAGTACAAGTCTAGGAGGGGAATTGCGTAGAGAGGATATCATGAGTAGCAATTTAGGTAAGCCAATGGTAGAGCCACACCGTAAATATAAGATGTATGACGACCGTACCAATGCCAGTGTGGTATTGGAGCATACCTTGAATCTGAATAAATTTATAGTATCGGCAGGAGTATTGGTAAATCATAATACGTTATTGGATGGGGAGTATAAGTTTTTCCCTTCTGTTGATATCGGTTATCGGCCTATAGATGAGTTCAAGATATATACGTCGTGGAGTAAATCTACACGTATGCCTACATTTACAGACCTATATTATACAACCGAGACACATAATGGCAACGATGGTTTAAAGCCCGAGAAATCGGAATCGTTAGATCTTGGGTTTAAATACAATGATTCATTTGTGAGTGCCTATCTTACAGGTTTCCTGATGTGGGGACGTGATATAATCGATTGGGTGAAAATCAATCCCGAAGATAAAAAATGGGCATCATGGAATCACACTGAATTAAATACACAAGGTATAGAAGCCGGTGTTAAATTTCAATTGGGTAGCTATTTACCGGCATTAGGACGAAAATCTTATCTGGCATTCGATTATGCAAGATTGCATCAGGATTGCAATACAGATGGTCTTCAATCTATATTCTCGCTTAACTATTTGAGAGATAAATTTACAACACAGTTCAGTCACGAAATATATGACGGATTATCAGCCGGATGGTTCTTTCGCTATCAAAAGCGTATGGGCTCTTACGAAAAATATGAGAATCAGGTGAAAGTAGGTAATGAACGATACCCTGCTTTTTCGACACTAGATCTTAAATTGAATTATACGTATGATAATCTGAACTTTAATCTGAATCTGAATAATCTTTATAACACTGATTATTTTGACCGGGGTAATATTCCCCAACCCGGATTCTGGCTGATGGGTGGAATTAGTTATACATTTAAATAATAGCACAATATGAAACTATTATTAATATCACTGTTCGCTTTATTGCAGCCGAATGCAGATGATTTCAAATTGCAGAATGGCGATCTGATATTTCAGGAGGCGTGTTCGGGCGATGTAGCTACAGCTATAAAAGACGTAACTAAAAGTTCAGATGGCAATCAATTTACACATGTCGGTATTGTTTACATCGATGAAAATGAGAATGTTTTTGTGTTGGAAGCCACTCATCCGAAGGTAACATTAACGCCGCTGAACGAGTATCTATATCCTCAAGAGTATAAAGATTATTATCCTAAATCGGTTGTTGGTCGTCTCAAAAATGAATATCAATATTGCATTCCTAAAGCATTAAAAGAGGGGATGAATTTGATAGGGAAAGATTATGATTATGGCTATATATTAAATAATGATCAGTATTATTGTTCCGAATTGGTTTATGATATTCTGCTGAAGGCAAACAATGGTCTGCCTGTATTTCCTTTGAATGTCATGACTTTCAAATCATCAGAAACAGGAGAGTTTACAAAAGAATGGATCGATTATTTTGATCGGTTAGATGTACCTGTTCCCGAAGGCGAAATGGGTATCAATCCCGGAGCAATGTCTCGGTCTGATGTCTTGAGCATCATTCATTATTATTGACATAGTATTTTGAAAATAAGAAAGGCGGTCCATAACGGATCGCCTTTCTTTATAATTATATTCTTTGTCAGAATAATTTACTGTTTGATGAATGTGTTATAAGTTTCGATTATTTTGTTGTAATCAGACATCGAATAATTGTATAATTGGTTCATCTCATCACTAGTACCTGTTTGACTTTCTATTTTATCAGCAAGTTTAGTTAAGTAAGACACACAAGAGATAAAATGACGGTAATAGTTTTGATAAACCTCTTTATAGTACACATCACTTAATTTCGAGACATCTTTAGTGGAGATATCTTTATTTTTTTCTAATGTAGCAGATAATGTGCTTAATTCACTTTTTATAGAAGTGATATCGACATCTTCTCTGTTAAGATTGTTGAGAATTCCGTCCAGATCAATAAGATCTTTTTTCATTGGAATAACAAAACTAGCAATTGGACTACTTTCCAATAATATAAGTTCAGCCTTGCTTCCTGCAACGGATGCTTCCTTAGATGCTTCAGCCCATGATTGTTTCGCCTTATTTACATATAGGGCTAGACTGTCTTTTATTGATGCATATTTGGTATATTCCGTATCTGCTATATACTCCTTGTTTGAAAAATAAGCGCTAAGATTACCACACCATTGACTAATGGATTTCATATTGTTTTCACCTTCAGTAACTGCTTTTTTGATAGCATCTTTTTCCGGGAAACTTTGAACACCTGTTAGGGCAGTCGTGTATTCTTGTTGCTGGCGTGGCTGAACAGAAACCACATCGCATCTTATAGCAAAAGGCTGCATATTGGGATTCCTTTTTATTCTATTCAAATTATTTTCAGCATTATCGAATGAGCTTTTGTAATTCTTTAGTGTTTCGTTATACGAATTTCCAAGAGCAATTACAGTGTTACTGAAGCGTATGATATTAGACGCATCTAATTCAGCTTTTGTAGGTTTTTTTTGAGCAAATGTGCTTGTTGCGACAAGGCTTATCAAAGCGAGTACAATTAATCTAAGTTTCATTTGTAAGTTTATTAAAATTTGGAGGTGCAAAGATAAGTTTATATAGGAAATAAAAAGATAAAAAATGAGATATGTGTATGTTTGACGCACAATTGCTGAAAGATTAACATTTTAGTAATAGTACAGATAGAAAAAGGACTGCTTAAATAATAAGCAGTCCTTTTTCGTTAATTGATAATTTAAATTATTGAGCTTTTCTATATACAAATTCGCGAGCTATTTCTCCGTTATAAAATTGTTTAACAGGATATCCGTCCTGATCGTATTCATAAGTAATGACAGCTTCAGAATCGTTTACTCTGGTATCATCTATATCGAACGATGTAGCACTGTTTTTACCCATAAATTCGGCACACCACTTCAAATTATTCATGTGATAAGCCCAAAACCATTCGGGCAAATTTTGAATGTTGGCAAAAGGCGAAATGTCATTTCCGTATGTATAATCGATATCGCGTTGACCACCATCAGCTACGAAGTGAAAAATATATCTGGTAAGGTTATTATTGTTATCATAATTGAACTCTTCCCAAAGAACTTCGTCTGCAAAAGTTGTTTTAGTTAAACGCCCTAAGCTATCGATATGTATGCGGTTGCTCTCGGTTGCTCTACCTTGCAATTTCCCTCTCATAGATACATTTTCTGTTACATAATCGGGGCTTGTGTACGTATATCTGATATTCGTAATTATATCCCCTCTGTCGCGGTTCATATTGCGTTCTATCAGTCGGTCACTTTTATCGTATTTCAAAGAGTATTCACGATAAAATGCTATACCCATCTCTGAAAAAAAGACCAGCTGATTTTTAGCGTTATACCTGAACTCGATTGTTTCGCTTTCCACAGTAGAATTGATTCTATGTACTAGCTTTTTAACCTGGGCATTTAAACTGCATGTAGTTAAAAGGATGGCAACAATGATTAATAATTTCTTCATATAGGTGTAATAAGAGTAATATGATTTTGTATAAATAATTACTTATAATAACAGATAACAGCGTATTTAAGTTTTTATTATTTAAAGAATAAAAAAATGTAATGATTTGAAGCTTCTTTGTGCTAAAAATAGTGAAAAAATAAGAACCATCCGGGAAGGATGATTCTTATTTTTATTATCAGGAAGTTATTTATTCGTATTCATCCCAATGCTTGATCTCGATATCGTCTACATCCATTTTACAGAATGCTTGGATATATGCGGATGCTAAGCGTGAGTTGGTTAATAATGGCACATTGTAGTCGATAGATGCGCGTCGTATTTTATATCCGTTGTTCAGCTCACTAGATGAGAAGTTCTTCGGAATATTCACCACCATGTCTATCTCTTTGTTTTGTATCATTTCCAATGCACTTGGTTTTTGATCTTCGCTAGGCCAGTATACTTGTGTCGAAGGTACTCCGTTATCCTCAAGGAATTTTTGAGAACCACCTGTTGCATATAGATCATATCCTTTCAGATGTAGCAATCTAGCAGCTTCCAGCATATCTACTTTCGATTTAGCCGGACCGGTTGAGAATAATACAGACTTCTTAGGAATACGGTGACCTACCGATAGCATCGATTTTAGCATTGCGTCGTAGAAGTTATGGCCAATACAGCCTACTTCTCCTGTCGAAGCCATATCTACACCCAGTACAGGGTCGGCTTTCTGCAAGCGTGAGAATGAGAATTGCGATGCTTTGATACCTACATAGTCAAGATCGAATGCATTCTTATTCGGCTTTTCAACCTCTTTGCCAAGCATTACCTGAGTAGCAAGGTCGATGAAGTTTATCTTCAACACTTTCGATACGAATGGGAATGATCGTGATGCGCGTAAGTTACACTCGATTACTTTTATATCGTTGTCTTTCGCTAAGAATTGAATATTGAAAGGTCCTGTTATTTGCAGTTCGTGTGCTATTTGTTTTGCAACCTTCTTCACTCGGCGTATTGTTTCCACATATAAGCGTTGTGCAGGGAATTGTATTGTAGCATCACCCGAGTGTACTCCTGCAAACTCTACGTGTTCCGATATGGCATACATTACCACATCTCCTTTGTTTGCCACAGCATCAAATTCAACCTCTTTCGCATTTTCCAGGAACTCACTAACTACTACCGGATGTTTTTTAGAAACCTCGGCAGCTAGTCCTAAGAAGTTTTCTAGTTCCTGATCGTTAGAACATACGTTCATCGCAGCACCCGAGAGTACATAAGATGGACGAATCAGTACCGGATAACCTACTTCTTCCACAAATACTTTGATGTCGTCAAGCGATGATAATTCTTTCCAGCGTGGTTGATCTACACCTATTCTGTCGAGCATGCTCGAGAATTTGTGACGGTCTTCTGCATTGTCGATACTTTTAGCAGTAGTTCCAAGTATATTTACTTTTGCTTCATCCAGACGGATAGCTAAGTTGTTTGGTATCTGTCCACCTACCGAAAGGATTACTCCGTGAGGATTTTCCAGTTCGATGATATCCATTACACGCTCGTAAGTCAACTCGTCGAAGTATAGGCGGTCACACATATCGTAGTCAGTCGAAACTGTCTCAGGATTGTAATTTATCATTACCGATCGGTAGCCTTCTTTGCGGATACTTTGCAATGCGTTAACCGAACACCAGTCAAATTCTACCGATGATCCGATGCGGTATGCTCCCGATCCCAATACAATTACCGATTTTTTGTCTCCCAGATACTTCACATCGTTTTCTTTACCATTATAGGTGATGTAGAGGTAGTTGGTTTGAGCAGGATATTCTGCTGCCAGTGTATCTATTTGTTTTACACATGGTACGATACCGTTTTCCTTACGTATGCGGCGTACTTCGTGTGTTATAGCTTCAATCAAGGTCGGTTCTTTGCATACTAATTTTGCTATCTGGAAGTCAGAGAATCCCATTTTCTTAGAAGCAAGTAGCAGATTAAGAGGTAACGATTGGATATCGTCAAACTTCTCTATCTCTTTAGAGCAACTATAGATATATTGCAGTTTTTGTAAGAACCAGCGATCTATCTTAGTCAGGTCATGTATTTGATCTACTGTATATCCTTTAATAAATGCTTGTTCTATGCAGAAGATACGTTTATCTGTCGGATTCTTCAGACTTTCATCCAAATCGTCTATTTCGAGTGGTTTGTTAGCAGCAAATCCGTGCATGCCGATATTGATCATACGAAGTCCTTTTTGGATGGCTTCTTCGAAGGTACGACCAATAGCCATAATTTCACCTACCGACTTCATACTCGAACCGATTTCTTTAGATACTCCGTGGAATTTACCTAAATCCCAACGAGGAATCTTAACTACTACATAGTCGAGTGCAGGTTCGAAGAATGCGCAGGTCGATTTTGTTACCGAATTTTTCAGTTCGAACAATCCATAACCTAGTCCTAGTTTTGCAGCTACAAAAGCAAGTGGATATCCTGTTGCTTTCGATGCCAGCGCAGACGAGCGGCTTAGGCGGGCGTTAACCTCTATCACACGGTAGTCTTCCGATTCGGGGTCGAATGCATATTGTACGTTACATTCTCCAACTATTCCGATATGTTTTACGATACGGATAGCCAGTTCGCGTAATTTGTGAAATTCTGAGTTGGTCAGTGTTTGCGATGGTGCAACAACGATACTCTCTCCGGTGTGGATACCAAGAGGGTCGAAGTTTTCCATATTGCACACTGTCATACAGTTACCATACTTGTCACGTACTACTTCGTACTCAATTTCTTTCCAGCCTTTTAGCGATTTTTCCACCAAAAGTTGAGTAGAGTAGGCGAGAGCTTTTTCTGCGAGTGCACGTAGTTCTTGTTCGTTGTCACAGAATCCCGAGCCTAGCCCTCCAAGTGCATAAGCAGCACGTACAATAATCGGATAACCTAAGTCGGCAGCAGCTTTTACCGCATCTTCTATAGTTCCGACTGCCATGCTCTTGATCGTTTTTACATCGATCTGATCGAGTTTCTTCACGAAAAGCTCACGATCTTCGGTGTCCATGATCGCTTGTACAGGTGTTCCGAGAACACGTACATTATATTTTTCCAGCGTACCTGCTTCGAAAAGTTGTACACCGCAGTTTAATGCTGTTTGTCCGCCAAATGCAAGTAATATTCCGTCTGGTTTTTCTCTTTTGATGACCTTTTCAACAAAGTAGGGAGTGATTGGTAAGAAATATATCTTGTCGGCACTGCCTTCCGATGTTTGTACAGTTGCAATATTGGGGTTGATAAGTACTGTCTCTATTCCTTCTTCCTTAAGAGCTTTCAGCGCTTGCGAACCAGAATAGTCGAACTCTCCGGCTTCTCCGATCTTTAAAGCTCCCGAACCGAGGACTAATACTTTTTTTACATCTATATCCATTTTATATTATCTTTATTTTTTGTGGATTATAATTTATCTATAAACATATCGAATAAGAAGTCTGTATCAGTAGGACCACTCGCAGCTTCAGGATGAAATTGAGCCGAGAAGAAAGGTTTCGTTTTATGTTTGATACCTTCGTTTGTTCCGTCATTCAGGTTGATAAAGAATGGTTCCCATTCGCTACCCAACGAGGTGTTTGATACAGCGAATCCGTGATTTTGAGAAGTGATGAAGCATCGTGTCGTGTTAACCATTCTTACTGGTTGATTGTGGCTACGATGTCCGTATTTCAGTTTATAGATGGTTGCACCACCTGCTTTCGATAGCAGTTGGTTACCCATGCAGATTCCACAAATAGGTTTTGTACCTTCCATTGCTTTGCGGATATTTTGTACTGTTGCTTCGCAGAAGTCAGGATTTCCGGGACCATTTGAAATAAACAGACCGTCCCACTCCAATTGGTTGAAGTCGTAATCCCAAGGCACACGTACTATTTTAATGTTCTTCTTTAGTAAGCAGCGGATGATATTATGTTTTACCCCGCAATCTACAAGTACTATTGTCTTAGCTCCGCTACCATATTCAATAACCTCTTTGCAGCTTGCTTTCGCTACTTGGTTTTCGATATTCGGGTCGATAAAGTCTATCTCGTTTGCATCTTTGAAAACAATTTTGCCTTTCATCGCACCTTTTTCGCGGATGATCTTTGTCAGCTCACGTGTATCGATATCATATATACCGGGTACATCATGTTCTTTCAACCAATCGCCAAGGCTTTTCTTTGCATTCCAGTGTGAATATTCGGGAGAATAGTTAGAAACAATTAATCCACTTACCTGTATTTTTTCAGATTCGAAAAAATCTGAGATTCCATTTGTAAATGTATTGTCCGGAACACCATAGTTACCTACAAGAGGAAAAGTGACAACAAGAATTTGTCCCAGATAAGAGGGGTCTGTAAGGCTTTCAGGGTAGCCCACCATGGCTGTGCTGAATACCACTTCGCCGGCACTGGCTTTCTCTGATCCAAAAGATCTTCCTTCGAAGACTGTTCCGTCGTCAAGAATTAATTGAATTGGTTTGTCTGACTGCATTTTTTGTTACAAATATAAATTGTGAGTAATAAGCTATTTACAAAGTTAAAAAAAAAGGAACGAGATATCTAACATATCTGTTCCTTTAGTCTTTATTATAATTGAATGTATTTTCTTCTTTATCATTTTTTCAAATATCCAAGGGTATAATTATGTACATGAATATCTAAAGCACAAAGGTAAAAATAAAAAACAAATTAAACCAACCCTTAATCGTAATATTTGAAAAATAATTTGGTTGTTGTGCCTCTTCCCCGATAAAGTAGGCAATAGAGTAATATTGGCAATGTTCTGTATATGCAGGTTATGACCTTTTTTAGTTGCTTTTTCTAACAAAATCTTATTAATATATAAAAATATATATACATCAGTTTTAATCTATATTTTCTGAAAACTAATTTTGTTTTCCATTGTTTTAGTATTCAGGGAATATCCTATTAATCTCGTAAAAAAAGAAAAAATGTTATATAGTATAATCGGTTATGTAAAAGAGTTCGTGGCAAATGCTGTGGACGAAAACTCCGCAGTGCCAAGTGATAAAAAAGACCTGGCCAGTGAGGCTACAACTGCTGCTGTAATTAATGGATTCAGGGAACATTTTACGTCAGATAATATTTCAGGACTTACCGATCTTTTTTCAGGGAAAGGCCATTCTATTGTAGACAGTCTAAAGAAGGCCGTTAGTGATACTCTTACTGAAAAAGTGGGATTAAGTACCGAAATAGCCAATAGTATCTCGACTTCAGTTGTTCCTCCTATTATAAAAGCTATTTCGAATAAAGTGAATGATCCGAATGAGAAAGATTTCTGTGTAGAGTCTGTTATTGGTGCATTTATAGGCGAAAAGGCAAATAAGAAAGGTGGTCTTTTAGATACAATAGGTGGTTTTTTCGGTTAAGAAAAAACTACTATAAAAATACAAAGCCCAATATTCTAAATCGAATATTGGACTTTGTATTTTTAGTAAACTTTTATCTCGTCGATCATAAGATATGCCTTCTGGCCTTTTTTCTTATGCCAGTCGGGTAAGGTCTTGATCGATTCGGCTATAACTTTTACATATCTTGTCTTTATTGGAGTGAATTTCGCATCTATACTTACGATCATAGGAGAAACATCTTTACCGGGAATAGGGTAAGTATCATTATATATTTGTTTATAATCTTTACCATTATCCGAAGTTAATATTGTAAGTCTTTTCATCTTGAACAGGTCGCCTCTTGTGTTTACAAAGCAATTTATAACGACTGAAGATATTTCAGTTTCGTTTTTCATGTCTATAATAGCTTCCATGTCTGTGCCTAAGAATCCTATCCGTGTGCCTGTTCGGTAACTGGTTATCGCGCCTAGCTGTCCGTCAACAAGAGTTGTTGCTCCATTGAATGAATAACGGCTGGCTGGCTCATGTTTAAGTTGTATGGGTTTTGCTATTGCTTTATGCGATACAAATTTTTTCGTATATGGATTCCCTTTGTTCTTTCCTGATATAGCTTTTATGGTCATATCATTATTTATAGTAATAGGGGTGTTGTATAGTGTCGATTTATTCGTCGGTTCTTCTCCGTTTGTAGTATAATAAATGGGGCTGTTGTCAAATGTTGACAAATATATCCTTATCTCGTTCATGGTTGTATCTATAACAATAGAATCTTGGACTCCATAGGCTTGTTTGCAATTTTCATAACCTAATCTATCGAAGTGTTCCGATAGATTGTAAAGGCGTGAAACGAAATTGTTATAATCTTTCTTCTCCGGATTTGTCCAAAGTGTTTCAGCTAATGCAGCCATGCGGGGTAGTAACATATATTCTACATTTTTACTTGTAGGCATGTATTCTGACCATATATTTACTTGTGCACCCTGTATGTGTTTTTTGCTATTAATATTTAATCCTGCTGGCATAGGGTTGTATGAATACACTTTCTTTAGATCGGTCAGCCAGCCAAACGTAAACGGCTCTTTATCGACATCAGGCGATTGGTAATAATCGAGATAGAGGTATGCTTCGGGAGTCATTATTACATCATGCCCTTTATTGGCAGCATAAATTCCGCCTTCTGTTCCTCGCCACGACATTATCGTTGCATTGGGTGCAATCCCACCTTCAAGTATCTCATCCCAACCGATTATTTGTTTTCCCTTTGTGTTTATCATCTTTTCTATACGAGCAATAAAATAACTTTGGAGTTGCTCACCTAAAGAATGTTCTTTTGTTTCATGCAATCTCAGTTCTTTCATTCTGCTCTTACATTTAGGACATTCCATCCACCTGTTTTTCAGGCATTCATCGCCGCCTATGTGTATATATTGAGATGGGAATAGCTCTGCCACTTCGCTGAATACATTATCGAGGAAAGAGAATACATCTTCGTTTCCTGCACATAGTGCGTCTTCATATATTCCCCACTCAGAACCTACAGTGTATGGTCCTCCTGTACAGCCCAATTCGGGATAGGAAGCTAGTGCAGCCAACATGTGTCCGGGAAGATCGATTTCCGGAATAACAGTTATATGTCGTTGAGCAGCATAGGCAACTATATCTTTTATTTCGTCTTGAGTATAATATCCGCCATGAGGAGTGTGGTCGAATGTGGCTGTATGCCTGCCTATAATTGTTGAATCTCGTTGCGAGCCTATTTCAGTTAATTTAGGGTATTTCTTTATTTCGATGCGCCATCCTTGATCATCGGTTAAATGCCAATGAAAAACATTCATATTGCACAATGCTAATACATCGATATACTTTTTGACAAAATCCGCTGAAAAAAAGTGTCGTGATACATCGAGCGAAGCACCACGATGTTTATAGTATGGAAAGTCTTTTATTTCTCCGGCAGGGAATTCAATATAGTCTTTGGCACTTGTTGGTATCGATTTGCGTAGTGTTTGTATGGCATAGAAAATGCCAGCCTCGCTACTACCATCGATTGTCATATTGTCTTTATTTATTGAGAGAGTGTAGCTTTCCTTATTTTCGTTTTCGAGAGTGTTTTTGAGGAATATATTGTTGGTTAATGTGCTTGCGCTTTCTCCAATATTTATTGTATAACCGGTTATGTCAGATAGGTCTTTGGCAAGAAATTCGGCTAGTATTCGGTGACTATTATTCTCTTTTTGATAAACAATTTTGGTCGATTTATTCAATATGAATGGATCGCCTTCTGTTAATTTTATTTCTTGTGGTAAAGGAACGACATTGTAGTCTGCTAGTCTGAAATCTTTGTCCTGAACACATGATATGATTAAAATAGTAAAAATGATAGATGTAAAGTATTTGTACATGGCTCAGAATGTTAGAAAAATGTGTTTAATTTGATTAATCTTATCAAATATAGTGTTTATTGTGAAATAAATGCTCGAAATTTTTGTATTTTTGCATGACGAAAATATCTAAATGAATTAAAGATGAAGGTTCTAAAGTTTGGTAGTGCATCTATAGCTACAGCAGAAAAAATAGGGCATGTTGCCACAATAGCAACGCAAGAGCGAGGTAATATAATTGTTCTATCTTCGATGCGTGGTACAGCAGAAGCTTTGGCCGAAATATCGGATTATTTATATAAAAAGAATCAAGAAGGTGCTATTGAAATCATTAATAGGCTTCAATCTCATTTTCAGAATTTAGTTTCTGAACTTTTCGTAAATCAAGATGCGAAAAGTCAGGCCGATCAATTTATTGAAGACAAATTCAATCATATCCGATCTTTCACAAAAGATCTTTTCACACTGTTCGAAGAACGGGTTGTGATGGCTCAGGGCGAACTTATCAGCTCGGAGTTATTTTATATATATCTAAAACAAAAAGGATTAAATGTAGTTTTGCTGCCTGCACTCGATTTTATGCGTACAGACAAAAACTCTACTCCCGACCCTGTTTATATAAAAGACAAACTAAGCGCTTTGCTCAATGCATCCGAAGGTGCGGATATTTACATTACGCAAGGATATATTTGCCGTAATGCATACGGTGAGATCGATGATCTTCACCGAGGAGGTAGCGATTATACAGCATCATTGATTGGTGCGGCTGTCAGCGCAGAAGAAATACAGATATGGGCTGATGTAGATGTTATGCAAAATAACGATCCCCGTTATGTAAAGGATACTACTCCCGTTCGTCAGCTAAACTTCGATGAGGCTGCCGAATTAGCATACTTTGGGGCTAAGATACTTCATCCTACATGTATATCTCCGGCTAAACTTTCTAATATACCTGTACGTTTAAAGAACATGCAGAAACCGGAAGCTCCGGGAACTGTTATATCGAATGCAATAGAGCCTCATACAATAAAGGCAATAGCTGCAAAAGAAAATATTACAGCAATAAAAATAAAATCGGGGAGAATGCTTCTTGCTCATGGTTTCCTTCGTCGTGTATTTGAAGTTTTTGAGAACTATCAGACCTCTATCGACATGTTGACAACATCTGAGATAGGTGTGTCGCTGACTATTGATAATGATAGAAATCTTCAACATATTTTAGATGATCTCAAGAAGTATGGAACAGTGTCTACCGATAGCAATATGGTGATTATATCGGTTGTCGGTGATCTGAATTTCGAAGATGCTCAGCTTGCAGCAAAAATACTCGATGCTGTTAAGGATATTTCTGTTCGTATGGTTTCGTATGGCGGAAGTAAATACAATTTCTCTTTCCTTATACAACGAAAGGATAAAGAGAAAACATTACAAATATTGAATGACAAGCTATTTAATTAAATTTTAATTCTTAATTATAACAATAATGACAAAAGGAACATTTCCTATTGACAAACTTAAAGGTATAGAGACGCCTTTCTATTATTACGATATGGAGCTTTTGAAAAAAACGCTTAAGATTGTAAAAGAAGAGACTAAAAAATATGGTTTTATTCAGCATTATGCAGTAAAAGCAAATGCAAACCGTCGCATCCTGGAAGTAATAGCAACCGAAGGTTTTGGTGCGGACTGTGTTAGCGGAAACGAAGTAAAAGCAGCTATGGCTGCAGGTTTTCCTGCTTCTAAAATAGTTTTTGCAGGTGTTGGTAAAACTGATAAGGAAATTAATGTAGCATTAGATTATAATATCTTTTGTTTCAATGTTGAGTCGTTACCCGAATTGGAAGTTATAAATGAACTGGCTGCTAAAAAAGGTAAATTAGCGCAAGTCGCACTGCGTATCAATCCGAATGTGGATGCACATACGCATGAATATATCACTACCGGACTGAGTGAGAATAAATTTGGATTCAATATGAATCACTTGGATAAGGTTATTGAGAAAATTGGAACATTAAAGAATATAAGTCTGATAGGAATCCATTTTCATATTGGCTCTCAAATAGAAGATGTAACTACATTTGCACCGCTTTGCGCACGTGTAAATGAATTGCAAAAGTTCTTCGAAGAAAGAGGTATTCAATTGCCACATATTAACCTTGGTGGTGGTTTGGGTATCGATTATGAAGATCCAACAGCTAATCCGATTTCTGATTTCGTAGCGTACTTCGAGTTATTTCATAAGAACTTGCAATTGCGTGAAGGACAAACTGCTCATTTCGAACTAGGTCGTTGTATTGTTGCTCAATGTGGTGCATTAATGACAAAAGTTACTTATGTGAAAGAAGGCGAGAATAAAAAATTTGCTATCTTAGACGCCGGTATGACCGATCTTATTCGTCCAGCGTTGTATCAGGCATATCATAAAATAGAAAATATATCATCGGATCTGCCAGTACAGAAATATGATGTAGTAGGGCCTATTTGCGAATCGTCGGATACCTTTGCTAAAGATTACGAATTGAACGAAACAAAAAGGGGAGATCTCATTGCACTTCGTTCAGCGGGTGCTTATGGAGAGATAATGGCTTCGCAATATAATTGCAGAGAGATTCCTAAAGCATATTTTTCGGACAAAATATAATTAAAGACATATTTAATAATGTGCAAGGGTCGTATGAAAAGATATGGCTCTTGCGCTTTTTTGCGAAACACGTTTTTTTTTGAACAAGTAAACTAAAATGGAGCAAATCTTATCCTACTTTATATTTGACAAGATAGAAATTATCGGGTTATCGTTTTTCTTCCTGTTTTTCTTATTACAAATCTTTTATTACGTAATATATTATAGAAAGCCTTTAATATATGCGCGTAAGCAGGAAGAAGCTAATAGAGAAGGACGATTTTTAGAAAATAAGCCTAAGGTTTCTGTTATAATAGAATCGGAGAATGAAGCTTACCGCTTGGAGAAAAGTTTGCCCTTGATTTTAGAGCAGGATTACCCCGATTTTGAAGTTATAGTAGTAAATAACGGATCTACCGATGAGAGTTACGATCTACTACAATCGCTCCGACTTAAATATCCGAACTTGTATCATACTTATGTGCCTAACTCTAGCGATAGATCTTTCGGTCGTCGAAAATTAGCACTCACATTGGGTATAAAAGCTGCAAAAGGAGATGTATTATTGTTTACCGAACCTTATTCGCAACCTGTTTCTGATCAGTGGATATCGTTGATGGTGAAGAATCTAAAAGATGATAAAGAAGTTGCCTTAGGTTATTCATATTATAGAAAATCGAAGAGTTTCTTTAATCGCATAGCTCGCTTCGATAATCATTTATTCAGTATGCAATATTTATCTATGGCTATCAGAAATAAACCATTTATAGGTGTATACAGAAATGTTGCCTTTCGTAAAAGCTTGTTTTTCGATAATAAGGGTTTTGCATCGTTTCTTGGACTGGAAAGTGGAGAAGTGGTCTTTCTTAATCAGATTTTGACAAGAGAAAATACCGTGGTAGTAGCGTCGCAAGACAGCTTTATAGAAACTAACATGGATAATTCGTCTCTGTGGAAACAAATAAAGAAATCTTATTCGTCGGCGAAACCTCATTTTAAAGGTAAGGCAGTGAAAATATTTGCTTTAGAATATTTTTCGCGCTATGTTTTTTATCTTGCTTTGGTTGGATTAGTTGCTTATTCTGCTGTATTTCAAAACTGGGCGTTATTAGGGATAGTTCTTTTTATCTTTTTACTGCGGCTGATATTACAATTGGTTGTACTCAATAAGTCAGCCAGTTATTTTTGTTCAGGTAAATTCCACTTTTCTTTGTTGGTAGCAGATGTATTTCAACCCATCTATAATCTGAAATACAGGAGTCGTCAGCGCAGATTTAAACGCTGATATTTATTCAGCTACTTCTTGAGTGTTTATTGCACTTTTAGCCTTTAGTCTTTGGAATGGTTTGTTGATCTTTTCTTCCCATATCAGCCATAATACAAACATTACACCATCGTAATATAGCCAAGTGAATACATCACGGTGAAAAACATTGAACCAATCCACGTAAAATACCCAATAGCTTGCTCTTGTATTTTCCCAGGTGCGACCATTGTACCACTCGTTAACAGGAATGAACCACAGAGGGTAAGGATCTTTTATGATTATACATATAATCGCTAAGCGAAGTATATTTATTATAAGAAGGATAAAAAGTGATAGCGGTATAAACCATAGTTTCTTTTTTATCGGGCCAAAATAAAACACCATGATAAACAGAAACATAAATAATTGTTTCAGCCCTGTACAACCCCAAATGATGTCAACGCGTAATGAACCGTCGAAGAAAATGGTACTGCCTTCTATTTTGAAATCAGAGTATCCGAATAAAGTATGCACAGTCCAATACACAGCTTTAGCAGTCCAGAGGCATATCCCGTCAGTATAAGATGTAAGATCGTTACCCAAAACAAGTAATACTCTTTCGTCTACACCTTGGTGGACACATAGCTTCCAGATCAGGTCGAATAAAATAAATAAGAAGAGAAACCATATAATATCCTTAAATGGCTCTATTATTTTGAAATATTTGTTCGAACTTAACTTTGCTGTTATATCCATCGCGTAGTTTGATTGCTATGCGAAGATATTAAGAATAAGTATAATTAATATTTTTAAGATAAAAAAAATATGACATTTTATCTAAAAAGTCTGTTAACTAAGTTTTTTTAATTTACTTTGCACAAATTTCATACTGTTTTTAGGTGAACTTAGTAATAGATCAGGGTAATACTGTAACCAAAGTCGCTTTTTTCGAAGCTGGTGTACTTATCGAGACATTTCTTTACGATATTTTTGACGTAAATGTTTGTTCTTCATTATTAGCCCATTATACTGTCGAAAGATGTATATTCTGTAGTGTGATACACGCTTCACCCGAAATTTTGGCATATTTGAATAATAATTTGCCTAATTTTATGTTTATAGATGAGAATACGCTTTTGCCGATAAACAATAGGTATAAAACACCTAAAACATTAGGAAAAGATCGTTTAGCTGCAGTTGTAGGAGCAAATGAAATTTTTCCGGGAAAGAATATATTGGTTGTAGATATAGGGACTGCTATTACTTACGAATTTATTGATAGCCTGTCTAATTATTATGGAGGAAATATATCGCCCGGTATAAGTATGAGATTTAAAGCTTTAGATAAATATACAGGGAAGCTTCCTTTGATAGACCGCTATGGAGAACTCACAAATATGGGATATGATACTGAAACGGCGATCAGAGCAGGAGTGATAAATGGTGTAATTTATGAGATTCGCTCTTACATAGAACGTTTTTCTACAAAATATCCGGATATAGAAGTTGTTCTTACCGGAGGGCATACAAAATATATAGAATCGCAATTGAAAGAGCCTGTATTTGTTGATATAGACTTAGTATTGAAAGGATTAAACAGAATATTGAATTATAATGTTAAAGAATAAAAAACTTTTGCTCATAGCCATTATGGCTTGTTTCTTTTGCTCTGTAGGAGCACAGACAAATTCTCCTTATAGTAGATATGGTTATGGAGTCTTAAGGGATCAGGTCGTAGGACCATCCAAAGGTATGGGTGGAATTGGTTATGGACTTCGCAATAGTTTAAGTGCTAACCCATCGAATCCGGCTTCGTATTCGGGAGTTGACTCGCTTACATTCCTTTTTGATGTGGGTGTTTTTGCAAATAAAGCAAAATTGAGTGATAATTCGGGATCGCGTTCCGACTATAACGGTGGACTCGATTATATTACAATATTAATGCCGGTAGGCAAGGGAATCGGTGTCAGTGCAGGTATATTACCATTCAGTAGTGTTGGGTACGACTTTGGAGCTTCGGGCACAGAAGGTTCGGTGAACTATATTCGTACTTTTAATGGATCAGGTGGTTTTAGCCAAATATATGCTGGAGTGGGATATAAAACACCTTTTGTGAAAGGATTATCGGTTGGAGCAAATGCGTCGTTCTTATTTGGTACACTAAGTCATACACGTAGCCTTTCTTATTTGAGTACTTATGGTAACCTATCCACTGAAATTAGTGAGTTGACCATGAAAACGTTTAAATTTGATATTGGAGCGCAATATGAAACACAATTAAACAAAAATAATAAGTTGATTCTTGGAGCTGTATTTTCTCCTTCTATGAATACTACAGCCAATTTTCAGAACTTACATCGTGAGTTTACAGCGGCTGGATCTACAATATCTATCGATACTTTAGCCGTAAATGGTGTAAATGCAGGTATGCCTTCTACTGTGGGGCTCGGTTTTACTCTCGTTCATAAAAATAAATTAGTAGTAGGAGCTGATGTTCTGTACCAGAGTTGGACTAAAGTTAAATATTCATCGCTGATGGGCGATGGACTTAAAGCGTCAGATCGTTTCAATGATAGATGGAAATATAGTGTCGGAGGAGAATTTACGCCGGATCCGCTATCAAGAAGTTTTATTCAAAGAGTTAAATTTAGAGCAGGGGCTAATTATAGTAATTCGTATCTGAATGTTATGAACTCGGCAGGTGAAATAAATGGTTTTAATGAGTATGGTGCTACTATCGGATTTGGGATACCACTACGAGACAGAGAGTCGTTTGGTAGCAGAACTTCTTATTTGAATATAAATTTGGAGTATAAGAAAATAAAACCGGAAGTAAGCAGTATGATTGACGAGCAATATTTTGGAATATCAGTCAATGTAAATATGAATGAGCTGTGGTTCTTCAAAAAGAAAGTATATTAAATAAATAATAGATAGATGGTAGCCTCAATAAATTATTGGGGCTCGTTCTTTTCTACGAATTATAGTTTATAGGGTGATGTCAAAGTTCAAATCGAAGAAGGTGATTAGTATAGTAGTGATATTAGCAATAATAGTACTTGTAGCCTATTCTATGTTCGGAGAAAAGAAGGAAACGGATGAGCCTGTCGATTTGGTTTATAATCCAGACTCTATACCTATGTTGAATACCGACAGCGTAACGATGCTTATATCGGACTCTGGTCTTATTCGCTATAAAATGTTAGCGAAGACTTGGTTGGTATTTAGCGAAGCTAAAGATCCTTATTGGTTATTTCCAGATGGCTTTTATGGAGAGCAATTTGACTCTTTATTCAATATAATATTAACAGTGAAAGCCGATTCCGTTTGGAATTTCGAAAAACGTAAGTTATGGCAGTTACGAGGTAATGTATTTATTCGAAATAGTGTTGGGGAAACCTTTGCCAGTGAAGAATTGTTTTGGGACCAACGCGACCAAAAAATATATTCAAACCAATTTGTAGAAATCAACAGACCCGAAAAAGGTATTTTGAGAGGAAGTGGCGGTTTTGAGGCGAATCAGCAAATGACAGAATATAAATTCGCAAAAGTCCGAAATTCGGAGATATATGTAAATGAAGATAATGAGGCGGACGAAGAAAAAATAGAATAGTCTGCTAATTTTGAGTGGAATTTAATCTCAATTTATTATCTTCGCGTGCTGAATGTAAATTATTCGTAAAATAGAATAGTAATAAAATAACAATAATAAAAATTTAGATGGCTGCATTACAGGTAATTAGAGGCAGGGCTGGCTTGCTTATCGGTGTTTTAGGAGTGGCATTACTGGCATTTATTTTGTCAGATTTCTTCACTTCAGGAAATGCTTTTTTTAATAAATTTAAGGACAATGCATTTGCAGTAAACGGAGATGTTGTATCTACTGGTAAATATACCGATAGAGTTGAAGAAAGAGAATTCTTCGAAAAAGTAATGTCTAATAAAAGTAATTTAGACGAAGCTACTATGTCTCAGATAAGAGAAGTGGTTTATCAGCAAATGGTTAAAGAGATGATGCTTGATGAGCAATCGGAAGCTTTGGGCTTAGCTGTAACTCCCGAAGAATTGTCGGACATGGTTTATGGAGAAAATGTTTCTCCGATGCTTGCGAGATTACCTATATTTGTTGACCCTCAAACCGGAAGATTTGAAAAAGCTTATTTAGTTGAGTTTTTAACAGATATAAATAAAGATCCGTCGGCTTTATCACCGCAGCAACAACAAGACCTGTTAACCCGCAAAAAATTATGGGCGACTATAGAAGGCATGTTGAAATATCAACGCCTTGAAGAAAAATACGCATCGCTTGTTGCAGGAACAGTTCTCGTAAATGATGCAGAAGCGAAAGCTGCATATACAGATTCTAAAAATGTAGCGAGTATCGCTTATGTTGTTGAAAAATATACATCTCTTTCAGATTCTTCGGTAACCGTATCTGATGCAGAATTAAAAGCTCTTTACGATTTACGTAAGAATAGCTTTAAAATAGATAGCGAACTTCGTAAGATATCATACTTTATAAAAGATATGATCCCAAGTGAAGATGATTATGCTGCTGTAAAAGCTGAAATGGATGAAGGTGCAGAAAAATTGGCTACTACAGATAATCCGGCATTAGTTGTTGCAGGCTTTTCGGGTAATCAATATATCGATACATATATAGCAGTTTCAGCTCTTCCTGCGGAGGCAAAAGCTTTTGTAGAATCAGCATCTATTGGTCAGATTTATGGACCGGTTCGTGATAATCAATCATTTATAATGTATAAATTAGTTGATAAAACAATTGCTCCGGATTCTATAAAATTGCAAATAATACCATTGCCTCAAGGACTGGAGTTTAATGCAGCTAATGCAATTGCAGATAGCCTTTTGAATGTAATAAAAGGTGGAAAAGAATTTGCCGTTGTGGCAAATGAGATTATGCCGGGTTCAAATGGCGGAGAATTGCCTATGATAGACGAGATGAGCTTAGCCAGAGCTGGTGTTCCTAAAGAATGCTTTGAAGCAGCAAAAGGTGAGGTGTTGAAGATCGCTATAAATGGAGAGACTCAATTGGTACGCGTTGCAGGTAAATCTAATCCCGTTCCGAAAGTGAAATTGGCTGTGGTTCAATTACCGGTAGTTGTTAGTGATAAAACACAAAGTGCTATTGATAATGAATTGAATCAATTTATTAGTGAAAATGGAAACTTGGAGAATTTCAACAAAGCAGCTCAAGCAAAAGGATACAGTATTGTACCAGATGCTCTAATTTCTCCATCAGAGATAGCTTTGAATCAAACAGCAGGTACACGTCAGGTTATTCACTGGGCTTTCAATGAAAAAGTAGGAACAGTGAAGAAATTCGATATGTCTGACAAGCGAATAATTGCAATAATTGCAGGAGAGATAAATGACGATTATTTACCTCTGTCTGAATTGAGAAAAGGATTGGAAGCAGAACTTATCAGAGATAAGAAAGCTGAAAAAATAATTGCAGATTTGAAGGCTAAAAATCTAACGTCTTTAGACGCCTATGCAGATGCTGTTGCAGGCAAGGTCGATACTGTTAAGTTTGTTACTTTCCAAACCGGAGATATTGCAGGACCGGGTTACGAACCTGTTTTGAATATATATTCAAAAATAGGGCAAACAGGTAAATTAGAAGGTCCGGTTAAAGGGCGTGCAGGTGTTTATGCAATCAATGTTGTGGAAAAAACTGAAAGTCCAACAGAGTATAATTCTACTCAGATTAAACAATTTCTACGTCAAAATAGCTATTATCAGCTAATGTCTGGAGCATTGCAAGCACTTCAAGGTAAAATGGACGTGAAAGATAACAGAGTTAAATTCTGGTAATACTGGAATTATTATAATAACCCATAAAATCCCTTGTAGTTTGTCTATAAGGGATTTTGTGTTTTTAATATTTGTAATGACAAAGAAAGAGCGCTATACAAAAGTCCTTAATTGGTTTGAGCAAAATATGGCAGTGGCCGAAACAGAGCTGCATTATAATTCGCCATTCCATTTACTGATAGCTGTGATTTTGTCGGCTCAATGTACCGACAAACGAGTAAATATGGTTACACCGGCATTGTTTGAGGCATACCCTACGCCAGAAGTAATGGCTGTATCTTCGCCTGAAGTTGTTTATGAGTATATCAAAAGTATTTCTTATCCCAATAATAAGGCTAAGAACTTAATCGGTATGGCTCGTAAATTGATGGCCGATTTTGGGGGCGAGGTGCCACAGAATCTTGAAGAGTTGGAGTCATTACCTGGGGTTGGTCGTAAAACTGCGAATGTAATGCTTATAGTAGCTTTTGGGAAGCCGGCAATGCCAGTCGATACACATGTGTTTAGAGTATCTAATAGAATTGGACTTACCGATAACTCTAAAACACCACTAGAGACCGAAAAAGAATTAGTGAAATACATCCCAAAACGGCTATTGCCAAAAGCACATCATTGGCTTATTTTGCATGGAAGATATATTTGTTTGGCTCGTAAACCAAAATGTGAAGAATGCGGTTTAACTATGTGCTGCAAATATTTCTTGAAAATAGGAAAAAAAGAGCTTTTGTAAGTTGCTTAAAACTAGGAGACTTGTAATTATTTTGTTTTTATTTGAAAAAAACTTCTTGAAATGTTTGGAGTTCCGTATAATTAATACTTATCTTTGCACCCGCTTCACCGCTGAACGCAGCGCATGAAGTTGATAAAAAAAGAAGCGATCTTTGACTAAATGATAACAATAAACAATAAAGAGTAGTACAAGGGAATTATGTATTGATTCGTTCAATAC
>NZ_JAAKEM010000024.1:0-55921 GCF_011039195.1 Dysgonomonas sp. ZJ709 | reverse complement strand
ATTGGATAGACAGATTGATTACAGAAGTCAGTAAATGGTCAGAATAGATTTATGATTTAAAAATAGAGGTAAAATAACAACATACAACCATGACCTAAAAATTGGGTTAAGTTTGTATGTTGTTACCAAAATTTAATTGAAATACAAGGATTTTGATTGTTTAACAATATATAATGACGCACTTTATACACTTTTGATTATCATCTCTTTCTACCATTCAGAACCTCTCTTTCGTATTACAGATAATCACGAGAACACTTTATATATTGATTTAGGCAAATAATAGTGCCAAAAGTTTACTCCTTACAAGATAATTCAGTAATTTCGGTCTCTATTTCAAAACTAAAAACATGTCAACACTAGAAAAAGCGATTGAAACACTTTCTACTAGGGGTTTTCTAAATATGGAAATTCCGAAGGGAATCAATTTGATTGAAGAAATAAATAAGCTACGTAAGGAAAAGAATGCAATTATATTAGCTCATTATTATCAAACAGGAGATATTCAAGATATTGCAGATTTTCTAGGCGATAGCCTTCAATTGGCTCGTGAAGCAGAAAAAACAAATGCTGATATGATTGTTTTCTGTGGAGTACACTTTATGGCCGAGACAGCAAAAATATTAAACCCAACTAAGAAAGTTGTTCTACCAGATACATTGGCGGGATGTTCCCTTGCCGATTCATGTTCGGGCGAAGGGCTCAGAGAGATGAAAAAGAAACATCCGAAAGCCATTGTAGTTAGTTATATAAACTGTGATTCTACAGTTAAGGCAGAAAGTGATATAATAGTTACATCATCGAATGCAGAACATATTATTAACTCTTTACCATTGGATCAAGAAATAATCTTCGCTCCCGATCGTAATTTAGGCAGGTATATAAATCAGGTAACGGGTCGCAATATGATTTTGTGGGATGGAGCTTGTATTGTGCATGAAGCGTTTTCTTTAGAACGGATTGCCCAACAAATGCTCAATAATCCGAAGGCGAAATTAATAGCTCATCCCGAAGCACAAAAGCCTGTATTGCAAGTAGCTCATTATATAGGATCTACAGCCAATTTATTGAACTATGTGGCGAATGATGATTGTCAGGAGTTTATAGTGGCTACCGAAGAAGGTATCTTGCATGAAATGCATAAAAGAGCTCCTCACAAAAAGCTGATTCCTGCATTAACACAGGATGAAAGATGTAATTGCAGTGAATGCCATTTTATGAAGCTGAATACGTTGGAGAAACTCTATTTATGTATGAAATACGAGTTGCCCGAAATACTACTTGATGAAGACATCAGATTGAAAGCATTACGCCCGATCAACAAAATGTTGGAATTATCCAAAACGATTAAGTAATAAACGATGATATATACAGACGTTTTAGTCATAGGTTCAGGAATTTCGGGATTATCGTACGCATTGAAAATTGCCCAGCAAAGACCTGAATCAAAAATAACTGTTATAACCAAATCGGACGACGAAGAATCCAATACAAAATACGCCCAAGGTGGTGTAGCCGTCGTAACTGATTTCCAAAAAGATAGTTTCGAAAAGCATATCGAAGATACATTGCGTGCCGGAGACAATTTATGTAAAACAGAAACTGTAGAAATAGTTGTAAAAGAAGGGCCCGAACGCATAAAAGAAATGGTAGAGTGGGGGGCTAACTTCGATAAGAATGATACAGAAACATACGATCTGGGACGAGAAGGAGGTCATACCGAAAATCGTGTTGTACATTACAAAGATATAACAGGAGCAGAAATAGAAAGAGCATTACTCGAAGCTGTACGAGCTTCTGAAAATATAGAATTACTTACCCACCATTACGTTGTCGATCTGATCACAGAACATCATATTCCGAATGAATCGTTCGACAAATACAATCTCAATTGTTACGGAGCCTACGTTTTAGACATTAAGACGCAAAAGATAAAAAGAATGTCTGCCAAAATAACTCTTATGGCAACAGGGGGATGTGGGCATGTATATAAAAATACAACCAATCCTAATATCGCAACAGGCGATGGCATTGGCTTAGCACATCGGGCAAAAGCCAAAATAAGCAATATGGAATTTATTCAATTTCATCCTACTGCGTTTTATAGTAATAGGGCCGGTCAGTTACCTCTCATATCGGAAGCTGTAAGAGGATTCGGGGCTAAATTATGTACGATATCGGGCGAGCGTTTTATGCATAAATACGATGTTCGTGAGGAACTTGCTTCACGAGATATTGTAGCAAGAGCAATCGATAGCGAAATGAAATTGAGAGGAGACGATTATGTCTGTCTCGATTGCCGCCACTTAGATCATGAGAAATTCATGAACCATTTTCCAAACATCTATCAACAATGCAAAGATGAAGGCTTAGATATGTTCAAAGACCTGATACCCGTCGTTCCCGCAAGCCACTATTTATGTGGAGGTATCGATGTCGATTTATTCGGACAAAGTACTATAAAAAACATGTTTGCCGTCGGCGAGTGTTCAAATACAGGCTTGCATGGCGCTAACAGACTTGCATCAAACTCGTTGCTCGAAGCTCTGGTTTTTGCTCACAGAGCCGCTTTGAAGACTATAAAAAGGCTTTTAGAAGACGATTTCAATTATATCAATCTGCATAAAGTACCAGAATGGGATCAGGAAGGTATGAATGTCAACGAAGAAATGGTTTTATTGAATTATCTTCGCAAAGAACTGCAAAATTTAATGAGCGATCTGGTTGGCATTGTCCGCAGCAATAAGCGATTGAAATTAGCCAAACAAAAAGAAGAAGAAATATATAGAGCAGTGAAAGAGATATATAACTTTTCAATTCTTTCACCTCAATTATCCGAATTGCGAAATCTGGTAAGCGTGGCTTATTTGATTATATCCCAAAGCATAGAGCAAAAAGAGAACCGAGGAGCTTTTTATAATAAAGATTTAGAAAAATGAATAGACCTTCCTATGTAACACACGAAAGACTGACTCACTTCATCCGTGAGGCTATCAGAGAAGATATTGGCGATGGAGATCACTCTACATTGGCTAGTGTACCAGCTTCGATGCAACGGCGAGCAAGACTATTGGTTAAACACGATTGTATATTAGCCGGTATCGATTTGGCACAGGAAATTTTCCACTATTATGATAAGGATTTAAAAATTGAAATCTTCAAGCAAGATGGCGAAGAGGTAAAAGAAGGAGATATTGCCTTTACCGTTTCGGGCTCTGCTCAATCTATATTGACGATGGAACGCCTTGTACTCAATTGTATGCAGCGTATGAGCGGTATAGCCACCTATACGCACCAAATGGTTGCATTAGTAGCCGATAGCAAAACAAAAATACTGGATACTCGCAAAACGTCTCCTATCTTTAGAATGTGTGAAAAGTGGGCGGTACATATCGGTGGGGCACAGAATCACAGATATGGCCTTTTCGATATGATTATGCTGAAAGATAATCACAATGATTATGCAGGGAGTATTACTAAAGCCGTGGAATCGACGGTAAAATACTTGAAAGAAAAAGGCAAGGATCTAAAGATAGAGGTCGAAACACGCAATCTGGATGAAGTAAAAGAAGCTTTAGCAACAAAAGCTGTCGACATTATTATGCTTGATAACATGTCGCTGGAAGAGATGAAAGAAGCTGTTCAGCTAATAGATGGAGCAGCTATGACAGAGGCTTCGGGCGGAATCACAAAAGAATCGGTACAGGCTATTGTAGAAACAGGCGTAGACTATATCTCATCGGGTGCTATAATCTATTCTGCACCTAATATCGATTTGAGTTTGAAAGCTTTTTAAATTAAAATCTTGTTTTCATTTTATAGGTATTACATACATAAAATAAATAGAGGGCTACAGATCGTAGTCCTCTATTACATTCTAGGTAAATATTTTTTTACTTCTTCATTTTAATAACAACAACTCCATTTTTACCTCTTTCTCCATATTCCTTGACAGCAAATTCTCTTTTTAAAACACTCATTGATTCAATTTTTCCGGGATCAAGAGCTCTCACTTCTGCTGCTGTAACTTCAATGTCATCTACAATAAATAAGTTATCATCGAATAGAGGTTTTTCACCTTTGGCTGACTCTTTTTTATCTTGAAATACATCAGTCTGATTATCAAAAGTATAAATACTTTCTTTTTGCCCTGTATTTCCGGGACTGTAATTATCTACAATATAGCGTGGTTGAGCAGAAGCCCAGAAAAACAATCCTAATGCTGGAATGATTGCTAGTGCAGCAAACCTTTTCCATGGCGAACTTTTAGTTTTCTTAATCATAACTAATCGATTTAAATTGTTTGAATAATTAAATGAATTGGAAAAAGAAAACACTGGGCCCTGAAATCGTTGGTTTATCAAAACTGCCTTATACAATGCGGGTGACGTCCCCGAATCGATCACAGCTTTATCCGCCAAGAATTCGTGATTCTCTTTCAATAGAAATATATAAAACCATATCAGCGGATTGAACCAATGAAGTAGCAGCATGCATTCGCTACACAATAAGTCTATCCAATGTTTCTGATTTATATGCGTTTGTTCGTGTTTTATTATCAGATCTTTCTCCGTATCCGACAATTTTTGTGTATTTATTACGATATAATTCCATACAGATAGTGGAGAATTAACTTTAACTGTATCAATCAATTTGTAAGTTTTATTTTTAGAAAGGGTCCCCGATCTGAGTAGCTGTATGAAATTGCCAAGAGTTCTTATGTTTCGTATGATTATAATCAACATACCTGTTATATAAAGGGCAAATACAATTGTCCAGATATCTATACTGTCATTCGCCGCCAATTGCCCTACCGAATTATCTGCTATCTCATTCGAAGCGGGTAAAGTCACATATACATTGTACGTATTGGGTATAAGCGGTATAGCTAGAGACGTAATCATCCCAAGCATCAAAAAACTTCTATTGAACTTAAAGAATGTACTGGAACGAAAGAATATCTGATAAATAATCAGGAAGATACTCAAGCAGATACTCGATTGTAAGAGATAAACTATAAATTCTTTCATGGCAATTTATTGTTGGTTATTATCACTATTATCTTCATTCAAGGCGTGGCGAGTTTCTTCTAATAATTCATCCATTTCTTCTATCGTAAAATTGCTTTCTTTTGCGAAAAAAGAAACCATGGATGAGAATGAACCATTAAAATAATCCTTAACAAAACCGAACAGTTGCTTTTTAGAATAATTATCTTTCGAAATAGTCGCTTTATAAATATTCACCCGCCCTTCGGTTCGATGCTCTACAAATTGTTTTGTTTCCAAGATATTGAGTACAGTAGCAATTGTTGTACGAGCTGGTTTACTGTCTGCAAACTTTTGCAATATATCTTGTACAGTACCTTCTTCGATACTCCAGAGTATCTGCATTATTTGTTCTTCGGCTTTTGTTAGTTGCATGATATTCATGTTTTATAATGTATGAAACAAATATATGTCTAAATTTTTAGACAACAAAATATCCAGTCTATTTTTTTAGACAAAAATATATAATTATTTACTGACTACTTGTAATCAGGTAGTTATGATAAACAAAAAAGAGTTATCCAAAACAGATAGCTCTTTAATAGTATATATAATTGTAATTATTTTATTTCTGCAAAGTCAACGTTTGTTGCAAATAACGCTCCTTTAGCACCTGAATCATATCTATAGTCATTTTTGCCAAATCATATTTAGGACTCCATCCCCATTCTTCACGGGCACAAGTGTCGTCAAGAGAATTTGGCCATGAATCGGCAATAGCTTGTTTCAATGGATCAACATCGTAATCCATCACGAATTGCGGATAGTGTTTCTTAATCTCTGCATATATCATTTCGGGATCGAAACTCATGGATGCAATGTTGAACGAGTTGCGATGAACCAATTTGCTCGGATCAGCTTCCATTATCTGAATAGCTGCATCTAAAGCATCTGGCATATACATCATATCCATATATGTTCCTGCCTTTACAGGACAAGTAAATTTTTCGCCTTGTACTGCATTGTAGAATATCTCTACAGCATAATCGGTAGTACCACCACCCGGATGTGTCAGATTAGAAATAATCCCCGGAAAACGTACCGAACGTGTATCAACTCCCCAACGGCTATAATAATAATCGCTAAGTAATTCGCCCACAACCTTAGTGATACCATATACCGTATTTGGTCGTTGAATCGTATCTTGAGGAGTTTTATCCTTTGGTGTATTATTCCCGAAAGCACCGATCGAACTTGGCGTAAATACAGCACAATTTAATTCCCGTGCAACATCCAGACAGTTCATAAGGCTATCCATACCTACGCTCCATCCTAGTTTCGGATTCTTTTCGGCAGTAGCAGATAGTATAGCCGCAAGGTTGTAAATAGTGTCGATTTTATACTTCTTGACAGCATCTGCTATCTGATCTATATTTGTCGCATCTATTTCTACTGTTGGACCTAAATCGAAAAAATTATCAGGATAAGGCGGCTTATAATATCCGCATATAACATTGTTATCACCGTAAATCGAGCGTAATCTAATACTTAATTCCGAACCTATTTGTCCAGTGCTTCCTACAATTAGAATGTTTTTCATATAATTCCGAGCTCTTTTCCTATTTTAGTGAAAGCTGCAATACATTTATCTAAATGTTCTTTCTTGTGTGCAGCCGAAATTTGTACGCGAATACGTGCTTGCTCCTTTGGAACAACAGGATAATAGAATCCTGTTACATAGATTCCTTCATCCAACAACTTCGAAGCCATATCCTGCGATAGTTTGGCATCATATAACATAACTGCACAGATAGCCGATTGGGTAGGCTTAATATCAAATCCAGCAGCTGTAAGTTTTTCAACAAAATAGGCAGTATTGCTATGTAACGTATCTTGTAATTCATTAGTTCTTTCTATTAATTCGAACATCTTAATACCGGCAGCAGCAATAGCTGGTGGTATAGAATTCGAAAACAAATATGGGCGAGAACGCTGACGAAGCATATCTATAATCTCTTTCTTTCCGGTAGTAAATCCACCGATAGCACCACCAAAGGCTTTACCCAAAGTACCTGTTATGATTTCGGCCTTACCTCTGAGATTGAATAATTCAGTAGTTCCACGACCTGTTTTACCAACCACACCTGCTGAGTGCGATTCGTCGATCATAATCATTGCATTATATTTTTGAGCTAACTCATATATCTTATCAAGTGGGGCAACATTACCATCCATCGAAAATACACCATCGGTAACGATCAGACGAAAACGTTGTGATTGTGCCAGTTGTAATTGTTTTTCAAGATCAGCCATATCAGCATTTGCATAACGGTAACGTACAGCTTTACACAAGCGTACCCCATCAATAATTGATGCGTGATTTAACGAATCTGATATTATTGCGTCTTGTTCATTCAATAAAGGTTCGAAAACACCACCATTGGCATCGAAACATGCTGCATATAGAATAGAATCTTCTGTTCCGAAGAATTTAGTGATAGCCGCTTCCAATTCTTTATGTATATCCTGAGTACCGCATATAAAACGAACCGAAGACATACCGTATCCATGTGTATCGAGTGCCTGTTTAGCTGCATCTATCAACTCCTGATTATCTGATAGTCCCAGATAGTTGTTTGCACAAAAGTTAAGTACATTTTGCCCTGTACTAACACGTATTTCAGCACTCTGAGGAGAAGTGATTATTCGCTCATTCTTATACAGCCCGGCAGATTGTATATTTGCAAGTTCTTCTTGCAGAAAATTTTGGAAATTCTTATATGTACTCATAGCTTTAAGATTTTGGAAACAAAGTTAGTGAAAATGTTACATTAGAAGCAGGTATCTCTTAAAAATAATCTCGTCAACTTTTGCTTTTTTAGCTAAGTTCCTGTTTAAATTTTATTGGTATCCTTTAACGAGAAAAAACTCTTTCATTTCCTTTGTCATAACTGAAATGTTTTTATCTTTATAATCAGCAATTTATCGTTCATCAAAAAACAGATATGCCATGAATCCCCAATTAGGTGCTACCACATTATCCTGGATACATCCCCTATGGAATGATGAAGCCGGATTGTACGCTATAAAGAAAGCTTCGGACATAGGTTTCGATCTCATAGAGTTATTATTGCCTCACTCGATGGTGATAGATACAAATAGTGTGAGAAAGCAACTTGACAGATACAATATAGATGCCGTGTGTGGCTTAAACTTATCTGCCGACACACATATACCAACTCATCCCAAAGAGGCTTTACAACTGATCAAAAAAGCATTAGACAAAGTCGCTGAACTCGAACTGAATCATCTTGGGGGTGTACTTCATTCGGGCATTGGCTCTTTTTCGGGGAATGTTTGTACAGAGAGCGAGAAACAAACAATCTGTGATGTTTGGGCAGAAGTCGCCGATTATGCTCAACAATATGGTGTAAATATTGGCGTAGAGCCAATCAATCGCTATGAGTCTTATATATGTAATACCGGTGAAAATGTATTAGAGCTATTAAAGAGACTAGATGTATCTAATATGTATTTGCATCTTGATACATTTCACATGAATATAGAAGAAGATAACTTTTATGATCCCATAATAAGTGCTGGCGATAGACTGAAACATGTCCATATGACTGAAAGTAACAGAGGAATGCTAGGAGAAGGCAATGTCCATTGGGCTGACTTATTCAAAGCGTTGAAAGAAATTGATTATACAGGAAATCTCGTTCTGGAAAACTTCTCCTCTTCAGTCGAAGGAATGTCAAGTGCGGTATCTTTATGGCAGCGATCGAAATACGATGCCGACGATCTGGCGAAAGGCAGTCTCGAATTTATTCGTAAAATGATAGCATTAACATAAAACCCTGATCTTACTTTTCGATAATATAAAGGGCATAAGTTCGACGAATTTACACCCTTTATTTATTATAATGCGCAGCTGTCTTTATAATCTGATTTATTCTAAATAAATGACACATATAGCCCTCTATTCTAAAGGTTTTGAGCTATTAAATTCCCTCTTTTTAAGAACATAAAATCATAGAGAATGTTATACCTTTGGCGCAATTTTAAAAAACCTAATTATGGATTGGTTATTAAATACCATTTTACAGCCTTCTACCATACAGTCTATTATAATAATTTCGGCAGTATCAGCAATTGGCCTCCAACTGGGGAAATTGAAATTATTCAATGTCTCTTTAGGCATTACATTTGTTTTCTTTATAGGCATTCTAGTTGGTCATCTTAATTTAGACATAAATGAGGATATGCTTCATTTTGCTCAAAATTTTGGACTAATCATATTCGTTTATGCCTTAGGATTACAAGTAGGACCCGGGTTTTTCTCGTCATTAAAGAAAGGAGGACTACGACTCAACTCTCTGGCTTTCGCTGTCGTTGTTATTGGTATTCTATTAACTCTTATATTTAGTCATTTCAGTAACGTTTCGTTACCTAATATGGTTGGGCTTCTTACAGGTGCTGTAACAAATACACCTGCTCTCGGTGCAGCACAACAAGCATTAAGACAAGTAGCGCCTAACGATACCAAATCTATATCAGACATGGCGCTGGCTTGCGCAGTAGCATATCCTCTAGGTGTAGTAGGGGTGATATTAGCTATTGCTCTTATGCGCACATGGTTTGGACCGAAAGACAATTCCGGCAAAATAAAGGAAAAGAAAGACTCGGATACTTATGTGGGCGAATTCCATGTAACCAATCCTGCACTTTTCGGAAAAACAATACGCGAAATTATGAAGCATACATCTAAACGCTTCGTAATATCCCGCATCTGGAGAGATGGAAAGGTAACTATTCCAACATCCGAATGTGTATTAAACCAAAATGATCATCTCCTTATTATATCCATAAAATCGGATGTAGAAAGTATCAAAGTTCTCTTTGGAGAGCAAGAAAATGTGGATTGGAATAAAGAAGATATAGATTGGAATCACATAGACAATAGCCAGCTTGTTTCACGTCGCATAATTGTTACACGAGGTAAGGTTAATGGTGTGAAGCTTGGGACACTAAAATTGCGCAATATTTATGGTATAAACATTACCCGTATCAATCGTGCCGGCATCGATCTATTGCCATCGCCACACCTGTCTCTGCAAATAGGGGATAGGATAACCGTAGTTGGTGAAGCGGCTTCTATTAATAATGTAGCGAAGATTCTGGGTGACGAAGTAAAACGATTGAAAGAGCCTAATCTAATTGCTATATTTATAGGTATTGCTTTCGGTTTACTATTAGGAGCACTACCGTTTCAATTTCCCGGAATGAATTTTCCTATTAAGCTGGGCATTGCCGGAGGGCCAATAATTGTTGGAATCTTAATGGGTGCTTTTGGTCCACGTTTTCATCTGACAACCTATACTACACAGAGTGCGAATTTGATGATGCGTCAACTAGGTCTTGTTGTGTATTTAGCTTGTTTGGGTATTGACGCAGGAGGGCATTTCTTCGAAACTGTTTTACAACCCGAAGGACTTCTATGGGTTGGATTAGGGTTTGGACTAACCGTTATTCCCGTTATTATAGTAGGTGTACTTGCTATGAAAGTACTGCATATCAATTATGCCAAAAGCGTAGGAATGCTATGTGGAAGTATGGCTAATCCGATAGCCTTAAGTTATGTTGACTCCACAGTAGAGGGTGATGAGCCTTCTGTTGCTTATGCAACAGTTTACCCGGTATCTATGTTTATCCGAATCATATCGACCCAACTATTGTTATTGTTCTTCTTGTAACATTAGCTTTTAATTCGTTACTTTATACTCATAAAACTGTTGAAAATATAGATATGAAGAATAATATTTGTGTACTTTTTGATATGGATGGGGTTATGATCGATACTGAACCTCAATACGATAAGTTCTGGAAGCATGCTGCTGACAGATATAGTATAGGAATCCCTAATTTCGAGAAAATAATAAAAGGAACAACTCTCCCAAACATATTAAAGAAGTATTTTTCTGAATACACTCAGGCAGAACGAGATGCTCTTGTGGAAGAGATAGATAAATTCGAAGCGAATATGACATATCCCGAAATACCGGGTTCTATCAAGTTTGTTAATGAATTGAAGAAGCAAGGTATCAAGGTTGGTCTTGTAACCAGTTCTACCGATACTAAATTAATTGGGGTATACAGAGATGTACATTTCGATACATTGTTCGACACGGTAGTATCGGCAGCTCGTGTCACTCACGGTAAACCAGCACCCGATTGTTTCTTATTAGCAGCAAAAGATCTAGGTGCAGATCCCAAAGATTGTATTGTATTTGAAGACTCTTATGCCGGAATTGAAGCTGGAACAGCCGCCGGTATGAAAGTTATCGGTTTGGCAACAACACATCCGGCAGATACGCTGATAGATAAATGTGTGAGAGTTATTCCTGATTTTACGAATTTCGATGTTTCAGAGTTATATAGTATCTGAATAAAGATTATTATAAAAGAACGAGGCTTACTATACTATAGTAAGCCTCGTTCTTTTTAATATATTCTCAATTTATTTTTTAGGAACCATTATCACTTCTATTACATTTTCTTGTGATAGCAATGCTTTTGTTACTGCCTTTACATCTTCAGTTGTCAATGAATTAAGTATTGTCATGTAATTCGAATAAACATCGTCATTGTAAAAATAATAAGCATTTAATACTGCATTCCAATAACCGTTTTGTTTAGTATTTTCCTGAAATTTCTTTGCCATATATTCTTTTACTTTTTGGAAATCCTTATCCTTAGGACCATCCTGAGCAATTTTATCTAGTTCTCTATGAATAATTTTATTCAATGTAGCTGCTTTTTCAGGATCAGTATCGTATGTCATTTGTACAATTGTTTGCCCTTCGGGAATACGATTGATTTCAACTCTCGAACGCACGCCATATGTACCACCTTCTTCTTCTCTGATTGTTTCTACATATACCATATCCAACACTTGATTCAGAGCATCTAGAGCTATACGTGTTTTCTGATCTCTCTTTAGAGTACCGCTATAAAGATCAAATACAGAGGCTTTAGGATTCTTCATCTCTTGTTCGAAAACATTAGTATATGTACCTTTTCTTATATCATAATTCACATCTTTATATCTGGCATTTTTGTTCCCTGATGGGAGTGACGCTAAGTATTGCTCTACTAACGGTTTCATTGCGACTTCATCTACATTACCTACAAACGTAAATACGAATGAGCCCGGATTAGCAAATACTTCTTTATAAATTTCTATTGTGCGGTCATAATTAAGTTTCTCGGCATCTTCCAGTTTCAATTCTTTTGTTCGAAGGTTATCTCCGTACATAGCGTATGTTGTTGAATCAGAAAAAATAGCAGAAGGTTCAGTTTTCATATTCTTCAACTGGTTTTTAATCATATCGAGTAATGATGTATACGCATCCAAATCTTTACGCGGAGCTGTAAAGTACAAATAAGTCAATTGAAGTAATGTTTCAACATCCTTAATGTTTGATGATCCACTAATATTCTGATCCCATCTACCTACATTCACACCAACCTTAGCTGATTTTCCGGCTAATACTTTTTTCAGATCCGTAGCACTAAAATTTCCAATACCACCAATATGAGGAACTGCACCTACTAATTCTGCATTATGCATATCATTGTCCGGAACAATAGAAGTTCCTCCATAAGCTATGGATGACATTAATATTTCATCATCTTTGAAATCAGTTTTTTTAAGAACAACCCTCATCCCATTCGACAATGTCCATGAGGTAGAACCTAACTTCTCGTCAGTTTTTGTATCAACAATGCTTCCTGCTTTAGGTAATTGACTTATAAGAGGTTCATTTGATACAGTTTCAGCATATGGAGTCATATTTTCAGCATCAACTATTTTAAATATATTCAGTAGTTCACTTTCAGAAGGGTAGATAATGCCATCCTTCTCGGGACCTGTTACCGATATAACAATATTTTTATCAGTAATAATTTGTCTGATAAATTGGTTAATCGCATCAGCATCTACCATAGGTGCAAATTGTTTTACAAAGTTATATTCAAATTCAATACCCGGTATTGCATCACCATCTGTAAAACTTTCTACATATTCTCTTATATAGGAATCATTCAATTCTTTGCTACGGTTATTATATGCAGTTTCATACCTTTGAAGCAGTGTAGCCTTGGCTCTTTCTAGTTCAGCATCCGTAAATCCAAATTTACTCACTCTCTCATTTTCTCGTATAAGAGTCGCTAATGTAGCATCGATCTGCCCTTCTTTACTAAGCGCTATCGTTGTCCATGCATCTTTAGTTTTAGAGACAAAATAAGGACCATCATAAGCAATAGAAACAGCAAAAGGTGCATCTGCTTTTTGTGAGATTTCACTTAAACGATCTGAAAACATTTTAGATACAAGTTCTTGCATGACAGACATGATTAATCCGATGTTTGTCTTTTTTAGTTCAGCAGGCAATACATCGTGCTTTATATACAGCGTAACTTGTGTTCTGACAGCCTCCGGATCGGTAGTAATAGCTACAATGGGTTCCTCATTGTCGGGTACCGGATAATATATTCTTTCGGCCGGATTAGCAGGGGCAGGAATATCTGCAAACATAGCTTTTATCTTTGCTTCCACCTTATCTGCATCAATATCTCCAACTACAATGATGGCCTGAAGATCTGGTCTATACCATTTATGGTAATAGTCTTTTAATGTTTGGTGTTCAAAGTTTTCAACAACCTCCATTGTCCCTATCGGAAGACGGTTAGCATACTTACTATCTTTAAATAGGATAGGTAGTTGCTTCTCCCAAATACGCATTTGTGCACTACCTCTTGTGCGCCATTCCTCTTTTATGATAGAACGCTCTTTGTCTATTTCTTCATTATCTAAAGTAATGAAGCCAGACCAATCATGCAATATCAGAAGGCAGGAATCGACAACACCCTCACGCACCACAGGTATATCCGATAGGTTATAAACTGTTTCGTCGAATGAGGTGTATGCATTTACATTTGCTCCGAATTTTGCTCCATTTTTCTCCAAGTAATCAAGCATAGCTTTTCGACCCGGAAAGTTCTTACTTCCATTGAAAGCCATATGTTCTAAAAAGTGAGCAAGTCCCATCTGAGAATCCTCTTCTTGCATCGAACCTACTTTCTGAGCTATATAGAAATCAGCCCTTTTCTCAGGATACGCATTTTGACGAATATAATACGTCAAGCCATTACTTAGCTTACCATATCTGACCTGAGGATCGATAGGTAATTTCTCTTGTGCGTTAACATTAAGAACGAAAGAGAAAGTAAGTAAAGCAATTAGAATAAACAGTTTTCTCATATTAACTTAATCTAAATTATTTATTTACTGACATATAAGATTGTATAATTTTGGAACAAATATAATTAAGCCACAGACTACAGACATAATTGTAGCAACCAGAACAGCAGCCGCAGCCATATCTTTTACTTTCTTTATTATATCATGCCTTTGCGGGCTTATATAGTCGCACAAATTCTCAATTGCAGAGTTTATTATTTCTAAACTAAATACCAATCCAATCAGGATACATATAGCCAGCCATTCTGCAACCGATATGTTAAACACAACTCCCATAAGAATAACACAAATCGATACGACCAAATGAATACGGGCATTGTGCTCCTCTCTAAACAAGATTCTCAATCCATCAAAAGCATATCTAAAAGATCTTAATCTCTTACGTACCGAAAACCTTTCCGACTTGAAATCTTCCATATTACTGAAAAAGTATTTAAATATAAACGCTAAAGTATAAAAATACACTAGGATAGTAATCATTTTAAACTTTTTTCTTTATGTATTTTTATCATTTATGTACTCTATGAAGTATAGTCGGGCTTGTTGTTCTGGCTAAGAATCGTTACTTTTGATAAAACTTTAAAATTAATTGATATGTATAAATATATTTACTCTATCCTACTTGGATTCATATTCTTTTCGTGTGGTGGTGCTTACGATCACACTTTAACTGAAATGGGTAAGTCTGTAAAGCAACACATCAGATATAATGACGAGAAAAACAATATCAAAACAAATATTGAAATATTAAAACCTATATCGTATGAGGAAGTACCCGTAGACCAAAGGGTTCAACCTGATGATGTGTATTTATGCAAGGTTTATTTAAGAGCTAATTGGGCATATGTGGGTAGCTCTCGTTTATATAATACTGACGATACACTCAACTGTTATTTCGATAAGAATAAAGTTTTTGTACGAATAGATACAAAAAAATAATATAATATAATGGAAGCTGAACAAGTTCAAACAGATTTTGATGATATAATAATCTCTATAAATTCATGGATGCAAGAGCTACTCACTAAATTGGGGGTTGCTGAGCAATGGATTATTTATACTAAGTTGGTAGTACTGTTAGTAATAGTAGCTACCGCAAGTTACCTTTTGCAGCTACTGGTAAGGAAACTCTTGATATTTGTATCTCAGCGTATTACTAAAGTAACATCCATATCCTTCTTCAAATACGGAATTAACAATCGGTTACCTCATTATCTGGCTCTTATTGTACCATACTCCTTTGTAAGGAGTGTTATACCTATTATTTTTTTCAATTTTAAAAGCCTGATAGTTCCTTGTTTGAAGATAGCTGATATATACATGGTATTCATGGTTATATGGACTGTTATGGCTGTAATAAAATCATTTGGAGATATACTTCAAGAAAAACCTGCTTTTCATAATAAACCGATGAAAAGCTATATGCAAGTTATCCAAATGGTGCTTTTTATATTTGGAGCAGTTGCAATCTTCTCTATAGTCACAGGGAAATCAGCAATGGCATTCTTTGCAGCAATGGGAGCTGCTTCTGCCGTTTTACTTCTGATGTTTAAAGATTCTATAATGGGGTTTGTAGGCAGTATCCAAATCTCGACTAACAACATGGTACAGATAGGAGACTGGATTACAATGAATAAATATGGTGCAGATGGCTCAGTTGAAGAGATTACACTTACCACTGTAAAAGTTAGGAACTTCGATAAAACAATAACTACAATACCAACATATGCTCTGATTTCAGATTCGTTTCAAAACTGGCGGGGTATGCAAGAGTCAGGTGGCAGACGTATTAAGAAAGCTATATATATAAAACAATCTGATATTCGCTTTTTGAGAGATGAGGAATTAGATAAGTTTAAACATATAGATGGACTAGGTGAATTTATAGCAGAGCATAAGAATAATAATAAAAAGATAGAAGGTTCCTCTCCTTTAGTTATCGGACCAAGAATTACGAATAATGACCTGTTTATGCAATATGGCATATATTACCTGCGCCATCATCCTAAAATTAATAAAACGATGACATTAATGGTTCGCCAGTTAGCCCCGACCCCAGAAGGATTGCCCGTAGAACTATATACATTTACAGACACAGTAGTATGGGCTGAGTACGAAGCCATCTCGACCGAAATATTTAATCATTTGATCAGTGTCGTTAAATATTTTGATTTACAAATATTTGAAAGTTCGTCGGGTAGTGATGATTACAATGTTTATATGCGTAAAACTGAGAATGGGTGATTATTCTACCTAGCAATATAACGGAAAAGTTCATAGCATGTCAAAACTATGAACTTATTTTTTTAATGTAATTTCTACTATTTCAGGAGGGGCAAAGAAACGAAAGGGAAAACCTCCCATACCAATACCTGATGTGACATACAGAGATATATTATTCTTTTTTAGCCAGCCATATCTATATTTGTTTCCTGTTTGCATATATTCGGGATGCCCAGTGCTAGGCATAATAGGAGCCCATAAACCAAAAAATGTGATTTGCCCCCCATGTGTATGACCCGATAACATAAGATCTACATGATCGCTATCTAGTACTTCCAAATAGTCGGGGTTGTGAGAAATAAGAATACAAAAATCATGAATCTTGACATCGTCTGTCGTATTCCCTATAATCTGCACATCTTCCCAGAAATCTCCGACACCACCAATCTTTATACTGTCATTACCCACTTTAATCCAATACGATTGATTGTCGCATGAATGAAAACCACATTCTGTCATTTGCTGACTGATAAGTACAGGATCTTCCCAATGATCGTGATTTCCTAATACGAAATAAGTGCCATACTTACTCTTTAAGTTCTTTATTTCAACAAAAAAGGGTAGGAGATACCTAGGGTTTTTAGAAACTATATCTCCCCCGATTATTATTATGTCAGGTTCTCTTTCATTTATTCTATTGACTAGCTTGGCAACATCTTCACTTGTAAAGTACCGGTCGCAATGTATATCTGATATGAATATTATTTTCTTACCTACAAATCCCTCCGGGATATCTTTGTGAGTAAATGTCAATTTTATCAGCCGGATATTCCTGGCTTCATAATAACTGTACACTAAAGGTATAATAGTGATGAAAATGGCCGATATAAGGAGAATCAATATATTCTTTTTCCTAAATGTCATTTTCCGACAAACTCGTTATAATCTTGAATAGATCGCTCAATTACTTCATAAGCCACATCTACACCATATACCCCTGTCAATAAGCAGCGAGGCTCTTTATCCCCCGGCAAATCTTTATAAGTGGTGAAATAGTGTTTCAGACGTTCTATAACACTGCGCGGAACGTCATTTATATCTTTATATTCGCCATAGATAGCATCATTATCCAAAACAGCAATAAGCTTGTCGTCCGCTTTATTATGATCTAATAATCTAAATCCACCTATAGGGCGTGCTTTCACTATAATGTCGCCATGTGTAATATCCTTTTCTGTCAGAACGCAGATATCAATAGGATCATCGTCTCCTTCTATATCAGTCCGATTCAGCTGAATATTCGTTAATTCTGCAACCCTCGAAGCACTTAATGTTTGAGGAATAAAACCATATAAGGCTGGTATTATATTGGAATATTTCTGAGGACGGTCGATACTCAAATAACCCGTTTCTTTATCCACCTCATATTTTACAGTATCAGTAGGTACTATTTCAATAAATGAAGTTACTACTTCAGGTGCATTTTTACCAATGCTGATACCATGCCAAGGGTGGGCTTTAAATTTTAATTCATTCATTTCTATATTACTTATCTAATTTATAATAAAAACAAATATACATAAAGATTGTTAAAACATCATCTTTTGCTTACAAATATGAAAACAGGATTCAAGTATAAAACTTAAACCCTGTTTTTTTCTATTTACCAAAAAATTCGAACGGTCACATTAGTGACAAAATATGTTAGCTCTATATGTAGCCAAGGACGGCGATAAATGTATATTTTCCCAGTCTATAACTCCGCAAATACGTATATTATCATTTGTTAATAATGCGCACTGCCCTATATTCAAACTTGTTAGATTTGTCATGTCAGACAAATTTATAGAACTCAGATTATTGAACTCGGTAACCTGCAATGCCTTTAAATTACTTAATCCAGAAACAAATGAAATATCGTTAACAGATGAAGAATTATATAATGTCAACGATAAATTTGCTAATCCTGATATTGGAGATAAATCGATTGTGTTTGCCAAATTATAAATACTTAATGATTTCAGTTTAGAAAGTCCTGACAACGAAGATATGTCGTTTAGTTGCGAAGCTCCGACAATCAGACTCTCAAGATTATTCAGTCCGGCCAGAGGGGTTAGATTGCTTACTTTTGAGCCTTTTATATCCAAATGTTTAAGGGTATGCAAACCAGATAAACCCGAGATATCATTTATTCTCGCTCCGCCAATTGCTAAAGACTCAAGATTGTCAAGGTCGACTAGGGGTGCTATAGTTATGGTTCTAGAAGTGTTATCAGTAAAATAATAGAAATCTTTAAGGCTTTTCAATTTAGATAAAAAAGAAAAATCACTAATATTTGTCATGGATAAATCAATTGTTCTAAGATTATTCATATTATCTAGGGATAGCTTTTCCAACTTATCACATTCGAGAAAACCAATATATTCTATTGTATTCATATTCTTCATAGTAACCTCAGTAAGTGTTCTAAGGAATGTACAGTCCAACGTCTCAAGTTTTGGCATATTATTGAGGTTCACTTTTTTAATAGTTTGGCAATATTCAAAATCGATCAATTCCAAACTAGGAAGGTCTTGCAATTCTATATTCTCCATCATATCGCAATTTTGCATAGATAGAATTTTCAGCCCCATGCTTCCGGAAATAGGGTTTATATCTGTTATATTTGTTTGGTAAAGATCAAGGATTGCTAGTTCAGTTAGTTTATTAAAGTCTGGTGAGAATTTTTTGATATTCGATTTGCTAAGGTTAATTTGCACCACTCTTGCTTTACCTGATATCGATTTCCATACTACGCCCTTCCATTTTGTCACATCATTTTCTTCAGCCCAGTTAGCTTCTTGAGCACTGCCGATCAAGATAGGATGCTCAACATAAACAGTTAACTTCTTTCCTTCTGCCTGCAATAGTTCGTTGTTAAGCTTTAGCAGGTTCAACAGGATTTCTTTATCGTTGATATCTTCATTACCCAATACTACATCTTCTCCGTTTTCTTCGCCCCATTCTTCAATATTTCCATTGGCAAGCATACCGTTTTTTATGGTTATATTGAGCTTGTGTTTTTTTCCTTTTTCCAGCGTTGCAAAGGTTTTCGACAATTCGTGCTTATATTCTTTGTCTCCTTGTTTAATTATCAACACCGCATTATCCGATTCTATTGAAGACAATACACTCTCATACTTATTGTTCTTTTTATTCAGAGGTATGCTGAACGTAGATTCTTTACTGCTTTCTTCGGTTTTCAAAAGACCGGTTTTCACGTCAAATAATACTTTGCCGGGAGTATTTTGGATTTTAATTTCTAAACTACTGTTATCCGACGATGCGATAGACATGCTTAGCATCGAAAGCTGATGTTTGAATACCAAAGAAACCGGAGTATTTTGATCGGCTGTCGCATATCCATTGTTTCCATTATTGGCAGTGGCATACAGTAAATCCAGCTTGCTCAAATCCGTCTGATCTGTCAGATCTATCGCTACTTCGTTTTCCTGCCATTGATTATTATCAATAAATGGATAATAGGCTTTAAATACCAATCTTTTTCCATCTTCAGGATAATAAATTTTTTCACCCACTGCTTCGAAAGCTGTAGCATTATTGCCTTCCAATGCCTTGAATTGTAAATTTTTATATTCGCTCAAGACTTCCGTAGACTCCTTATTTACAACTAAAACACCAATTTTATCATTGACCTCCCATTTGGATTTATCCGGATTCAATTCATCTTGTGTAATTTTAGTTGATTTTTCTTGATTATCTATGGTCATGGCAGACTCGAATCTCACTTCATTGTTATTCTGGAAATTATTTTCCTGAGTGTTATCGTCGCATCCACTTAGTAAAATCAGAGAGGTTATAAATATAACCGCTCTTAAACAGATTGTTTTCATAAAATTTAATGTTAAAATTGTTAATAATGGAAGGTGTTAATAAATATATTTTATATACATAATAGAAGACGTAGTTTAGTTAACAAATCGTAAAGCTTTATTGTTGCAAATATAAATACAAATATTGAGACTATGAAGCATTATGTGTATACATTTTTTAAATAATCTGATTACGAGTTGATTATTTCCTTTTTTATCAGGGAAAATTCTTTTCAACAAAACACTATCTTTTAAGATTTCTTTTGTAGATTCTATCGTTTGAAATACTTTTCTTTGTAGTAGATGAATGATAACATACTCGAAAAACTTACAGTTCTGGCAGAATCGGCAAAATACGATGTCTCCTGTTCTTCCAGTGGTACTATCCGAAAAAATAAAGGGGGTAGTATTGGAAATACCGTAGGTGGAATGGGTATATGTCATAGCTTCACCGAAGATGGAAGGTGTGTTTCTTTACTGAAAATAATGCTGACTAACAATTGTATCTATGATTGTGCATACTGTATCAACCGGAGAAGTAATGACATTCGGCGTGCGACCTTCACAGTACAGGAATTAGTCGAATTAACTATCGAATTTTATCGTCGTAATTATATAGAGGGTCTTTTCCTTAGCTCGGGAGTAATAAATAATCCCGATTATACAATGGAACGTATGGTGAGAGTAGTTAAAGAACTTCGTACCACTTATCGTTATAATGGGTATATCCATATGAAAAGCATACCAGGTGCTAGTCAGGAACTCGTTAACGAAGCCGGCCTATACGCTGATCGCATGAGTGTAAATATAGAAATACCCACCGAACAGAATCTCAAGTTGCTAGCTCCCGAGAAAGATCATATAAGCGTTTACAAACCTATGCAATATATTCAGCAAGGAATGTTGCAAAGTTTGGAAGATCGCCGCAAATTCCGTTCAGCTCCGCGATTTGTTCCTGCGGGACAGAGTACCCAAATGATTGTAGGTGCTACATCGGAGAGTGATAAAGATATCCTAAGTGTATCATCAGCACTATATAGGCGACCTAGTATGAAAAGGGTGTATTATTCAGGGTTTATTCCTGTCAATAGTTATGATAACCGCCTACCTGCGATCAAACAAGCGCCATTGGTAAGGGAAAACAGATTGTATCAGGCTGATTGGCTGATGCGTTTCTATCAGTTTAATGCCAATGAGATAGTTGATGATGCCTATCCTAATCTTGATTTAGAAATAGATCCCAAACTTTCGTGGGCATTACGACATCCCGAAATGTTTCCCGTTGATGTCAATAAGGCTGATTATGCTTTAATACTCCGCATTCCCGGTATTGGTGTTAAGTCAGCACAGTTAATCGTAACGTCGAGAAGATACGGCAAACTGAATGCGATGCAGCTTAAGAAAATGGGAATCGTAATGAAAAAAGCACAATATTTTATCACTTGTAACGAGTTACCAATGTACACTGTACATGAAGCAACTCCTGAATATGTACGAAAAATACTTACAGAACCCAAGAAGAGTAAAGGTGATCAGGATCAACGGCAATTAGCTATTATTTTTCCCGATTGATATGATAGTATTCTTCTACGATAAAACATTTGAAGGCCTATTAACTGCTGTTTTTGATGCTTATAATCGAAAAACATTCCCTGATAAATTGTTGGCGGAAGGTGATGTTGCACCAATGTTTATGGAAGAAAGTTATACTGTAATGACTCAGAGTGACAAAGCATCTCGAGTGTGGAAGGCTTTACACGAAAAGCTATCAAAATCTGCGTGCAATATGCTTTCGTACGTATGGCTATCAGAGTTAGTTGGTAGCGACGACCTTATATTCCGATATATTCGTAAGGCATTCGATAATAAGTCATCGGTATCTATAGAAATGAATTTTGGAGACAATGATATTTTGGAAGTTCATCAACTTGCAAAGAAAGTAGACAAGGAACAACACTCTTTAAAGCAATTCATACGTTTTCAGAAAGCAGCCGACGATATTTATTTTGCCCCCATCGTCCCTCTCTATAATGCGCTTCCGTTAGCGATAGATCATTTTACCGATCGGTTTTCGGATCAAAAGTGGGTAATTTATGATCTGAAACGTAAATACGGCTATTACTATGATTTAAAGACCACTGTGGAAATTACACTGACTGACGACGATCATATTTTAAGCGGAAAACTGGACGAATCGCTGATGGCAGAAGACGAGAAATTATTTCAGGATCTATGGAAAGGCTACTTTAAGGCGATGACTATCAAAGAACGTATCAACCTAAAACTTCAGCGCCAACATATGCCCAAAAGATTTTGGAAATATCTAACTGAAAAACAATAAGATATCCCCAATAGGTGAAATACACAACATTTTTTAACGCTTTTTGCCCTTCAATAATGATTTTATTTTCTCACATTTGCATTGTGAACGATCGTTCATTTATAGATATTATTTATGAAATATAGTAGAGAGTACATATTAAGAAATGCCTTCGACGTCTTTATGACAAAAGGATACGACAGCGCATCTATTTCAGTTTTACAAAAAGAACTGAACATGTCAAGAGGCGTGTTATACAGATATTTCGAAAGCAAGGAAGAACTTTTCTTAGCAGTAATAGATGAGTATTTTTTCAAAGTATATGATAGAATATCGCAAAATGTCGATGTGCAAAAAACCACGGAAACATTTATTGAAACTATGCATCGCCGACAAAAATTGATGGCTATTGTTTTTATAAAATCTGGTGTTACGCATATAGCATTTCTAAACTATACGGCATTAATTATACAAGCAGCTAAGCATTATCCTAATTTTGTTACCCGCTTTAAAGAAATTTATTCACGTATTGTAAACAACTGGGAGATAGTATTAAAAAACAGTATAGAAGCGAAAGAGATAAGAGCAGATATCGATATAAAAATAATGAGCACCCTGTTTGTAAATGCATGTCTAAAGGAAACCTCTGATCAGGATTTTGATGAATCAAAATTTGCCTTAGACATAATGAGGGATATAGATAGGCGAAAAGAAGTTATGGATTATTTATTCACTTTGATAAAAGTATAATTTTTTCATACAATAATGAACGATCGTTCACGTCTAAATATCAATAAAATAGAAATAAATCAAGTATACACTTTCATTAATTCACAATATAGTTATGATCAAACAACGAACACTGAAAAGCAGCTTTTCTCTCGAAGGAAAAGGACTACATACTGGCTTAGATATACGCATTACTTTCAATCCGGCCCCAGAGAATCATGGCTATAAAATCAGGCGTACTGATATCTTCGATCAACCAATAATAGATGCTTTAGCTGAAAATGTATCAGCGACTCAACGGGGAACAGTACTATGTGTCAATGGAATACAAGTTAGCACAACAGAGCATGCTCTTGCAGCGCTTTACGCCAGCGAAATAGATAACTGTCTCATTGATGTAGATGCACCCGAATTCCCTATTTTAGATGGCAGTTCGATTATGTATGTATCTAAAATAAAGGAAGTAGGAATTATAGAACAGGATGCTGAAAGGGAGTATCTTGATCTCAAGAAAAGAAAAATAAAAGTAATAGATAAAGAAACAGGATCGTCTTTGATACTCATCCCCGATAATTCGTTCAGTATCCAATCGCGCATATCTTTCGACTCATGCTTTCTTAAAAACCAGGATGCCAGCATGGAAAACCTGTCGGAGTTCACAAAAGAGTTTGCTCCTGCCAGAACTTTTGTCTTCGTAAAAGAAATAGAATATTTATTGCGGAACAATCTTATAAAAGGAGGTGATCTCGATAATGCGATTGTTATTTACGATAATCCAATCGATCAAAAAGATTATGATTCTCTAGCCGACCTATTGGGTGTGAAAAGAAAAAATGCTGCACACTTAGGATACATTATGAACAAACCCCTTATATATCCTAATGAGCCTGCTAGACACAAATTGTTGGACATAATAGGCGATATAGCTTTAGTTGGTAAATTTATAAAAGGAAAAGTTATAGCAGATTGCCCTGGACACAAGATTAATAATATGTTTGCGAGAGCCATACGCGAATGCATGGTCGAAGACAAAAAACAAGTAGGGGTGAAATATCTATACTGTTAAAAACATTTTTTTTCTTTCTATATAACTTATACACTACTTTCAACCAGACTTGCAATACATTGCAGGTCTGGTTATTTTTTGCATTTGGATGAGTAAACAGAACATTATATAAACTGAAACTAAAATATATTAGCGACTTCTGTAAACCAATTGCATCTATTATTTGTTCTATGTAATAGATTTAACCAATAAGTACTAAATATGGAATTTGATATCGCTATTATTGGAGGTGGTCCTGCTGGTTATAATGCTGCTGAAAAGGCTGCTGTTAACGGTTTGAAGACTATCCTTTTTGAAAAAAATGCAATAGGGGGTGTTTGTCTAAACGAAGGGTGTATTCCCACCAAAACACTATTGTACTCAGCTAAAACATTAGATAATATAAAAAGTGCAGCCAAATACGGAATTTCTGTAGAAGGCAATCCAACATTTGATTTAAGCAAAATTATCAACCGCAAAGATAAGGTTGTTAAGAAATTAACCTCAGGTGTCAAAATGAAATTGACAGGAGGCGGAGTTACTATTGTAGAGGGTGAAGCCTCTATTACAGGAGAGAAAGATGGAAATATATCCATCGCATGTGGTAAAGATACATATCAAGTAACTTATGTATTAGTATGTACCGGTTCCGAAACAGTTATACCACCAATCAAGGGGTTATCTGAGACTCAGTACTGGACATCTAAAGAAGCTCTTGAGTCAAAGGAGCTACCTAAATCTCTTGCCATTATCGGTGGTGGGGTTATTGGTATTGAGTTCGCTTCTTTTTTCAATAGCATGGGAGTAAAGGTTAGTGTAATTGAAATGATGCCTGAGATACTGGGTGCCATGGATAAAGAAACTTCTGCAATGCTAAGGGCTGATTATACAAAAAAAGGTGTTGATTTTCATCTGAAAACAAAAGTTGTAGAAGTTACTCCTAAGGGTGTTATTGTAGAAAAAGATAATAAAACAATTACCATCGAAGCTGAAAAAACACTTGTAAGTGTAGGACGCAAGCCTATTATCAGTAGCGTAGGCTTGGATAAACTGAATATCGAACTACTACGAAACGGAGTGAAAGTAAACGAGTTTATGCAAACAAGTCATCCGCAAGTATATGCTGCCGGAGATATAACAGGTTTCTCTCTACTTGCCCATACTGCTATTCGCGAAGGAGAAGTAGCGATTAATCACATTTTAGGCGTAGACGATAGTATGAGCTATAAAGCTATTCCGGGTGTTGTATATACCAATCCTGAAATTGCAGGAGTGGGTAAAACAGAAGAAGAACTGACAGAAAATGGTATAGCTTACGATGTGTTAAAGCTACCTATGGCCTATTCGGGGCGATTTGTTGCTGAAAATGAAATTGGAAACGGACTCTGCAAACTGATTATCGACAAAGACGAACGTATTATCGGATGCCATATGCTTGGTAATCCCGCTTCCGAGCTTATTGTTATTGCAGGTATCGCTATCGAAAAAGGATATACAGTTGACGATTTTAGTAAACAAGTGTTCCCGCATCCAACAGTTAGCGAAATTTTTCACGAATCTTTATTTGCCTGATATACCTTAATAATGCTCTGTATAAACAATACAAACGTTGATCCGTATTTCAATATCGCTGCTGAAGAATATCTGCTAAAGAATTTTTCGGAAGATATTTTTATGCTCTGGCAAAACGAACCATCCGTTATTTTAGGTAAACACCAAAATGTACCGGCTGAGATTAATCTTGACTTTGTACAGGAAAATAACATTAAAGTGGTACGCCGTTTTTCCGGTGGTGGAACTGTATTTCATGACATGGGAAATCTCAATCTTACATTTATTGAAACCAATAGCAATATTAATTTCGATAAATTCACACAAGAGATTGTAGACCTTTTGTCTGAACTCGGTATCGAGGCTAAATCGGATGCACGCAGAGCAATAAATATAGATGGTTTGAAAGTATCGGGAAGCGCTCAATGTGTGCATAAAGGCAGAGCTATGTTTCATGCGACTTTACTATTCTCTTCCGATCTGAGTAGCCTTGTAGCTACCTTAGAAGGTGATCCGGAAGAAGCTGAGAATAAAGATAAGGCCAGCAAAAAGGTATATGTAAAGTCAGTGAAAAGTCCTGTAACCAATATCAGCAAGTATGTACCGAATTCTTTTGATATAAATGATTTTAAGAAATTCATATTAGATTATTTCAGAAAAAAGAATGAAGAAAATAAGATATATGCATTTGATAAAAAAGATATTATAAATATTCAAAACCTAAAAGAGGCTAAATATCTGACACCCGAATGGAATTTCAATTCTTATTCTCTAAAATAGTCTAAGTGTGAAAACTTTATCCGAATTGTCATTGTTTAATTGTTAATAAAAGGTCATAGACCTTGTTTACTGCTTTAGCATAATAAGCACTAAATTCATTATAGCACTATAAACGGGTTTAAAACCCTAAAATATAATTTCTATGCCAACATTTGATATAAAAATGCCCAAATTGGGCGAAAGTATTACAGAAGGAACCATAATGTCGTGGTCTGTTAAAGTAGGGGATATCATCAATGAAGATGATGTCTTATTCGAGGTAAATACAGCAAAAGTAAGTGCAGAGATACCATCGCCGGTAGCCGGAAAGGTAGCTAAAATTCTTTTCGAAGAAGGAGATACTGTAGCCGTAGGTATAGTTGTCGCAGTGATAGAACTCGAAGGAGAAGACTCAGGAGATAGCACTACCGAAAGCCCGAAAGAAGAAGTGAAAGAGGCTCTTCCGGCACAAGCAGAAGAAAAACAAACTCCTGCTGCTGAAGCACCTGCCACGCCAGCTAAAAATGTGAAAGGAGACGATGAGAAATGGTATTCACCTGTAGTTTTACAAAAAGCTAAAGAAGCTAAGCTTTCTAATGAGGAGTTAGATAAAATTACCGGAACCGGTTATCTGGGTCGTTTAAGCAAAAAGGATATAGAACATTATATCGACCAAAAGAAACAAGGCGTAACACCTACTCCTGTGCAAAAAACGGCAACTGCAGAAAAACCTGCAGCGACATCTGCACCACAACAAAGCAGCCAGCCTAAACCTGCTAGTCCAGTTGCAACAGCAGTTGGCGATGAAGTAATTGCAATGGATCCTATACGCCGTATAATAGCCGACCGTATGGTTGCATCTAAGAAAATATCTCCGCATGTTACCAATGTAGTGGAAGTAGATGTAACTAAATTGGTACGCTGGCGCGAACAAAATAAAAATGAATTTAAGCGTCGCGAAGGAATAAGTCTTACTTATATGCCGGCTATAGCAGAAGCCACAGCCAAAGCATTGAGGGATTTCCCGAATGTGAATGCGTCGGTTGACGGATATAATATTATCCTTAAAAAACGTATCAATGTAGGTATTGCCGTATCGTTAAACGACGGTAATCTTATTGTACCGGTTATCAAAGATGCAGATAAGCTAAGTATTAGCGGTCTTGCTTCGGCTATTTCTGCTGTTGCAAGTAAGGCACGTGCTAACAAATTAATGCCGGACGACATACAAGGCGGTACATTTACTATTACCAATTTCGGTTCGTTCAAGAGTTTATTCGGCACTCCGATTATAAATCAACCCGAAGTAGCTATTTTAGGTGTAGGTACAATAGAAAAGAAAGCTGCTGTGGTTGAAACTCCGGAAGGTGATGTTATAGCTATCAGACAAAAGATGTATCTGTCTCTATCGTACGACCATCGTGTAATAGATGGTTCGTTAGGCGGAAACTTTTTGCGTCGTATAGCCGATTATTTAGAAAATTGGAATGCTTAATAATTAAGCATGCTTAAATAAAATAATTATGAAGAAGAAATTCGATATAAAAACAACAGATAAAGAAACCCTGAAAAAATGGTTCTATCTGATGAAACTAGGACGAGCTATTGACGAAAAAGCACCTGCATACCTATTGCAATCGCTAGGCTGGTCATACCACGCTCCTTATGCGGGACACGATGGTATACAATTGGCTATGGGACAAGTTTTTGAAAAAGGAAAAGATTTCCTGTTCCCATACTACAGGGATATGCTTACAGTATTATCGGCAGGAATGACAGCCGAAGAAATAATACTGAACGGAATATCTAAAGCTACCGACCCTGCCAGCGGCGGACGCCATATGTCTAATCACTTTGCAAAACCTGAATGGGGTATACAAAATGTATCCTCGGCTACGGGTAATCACGATCTGCATGCGGTAGGAGTGGCACGTGCAATCTCTTATTATAAAAGTGGAGGTGTTGCCATCACATCACATGGTGAAGCTGCAACATCCGAAGGTTATGTATACGAAGCTATAAATGGCGCATCGAACGAACGCCTACCTGTAATATTTGTCATACAAGACAATGGTTATGGCATCTCTGTCCCTAAAAAAGATCAGACTGCAAACCGCAAGGTAGCGGATAATTTTGCAAGCTTTAAGAATCTTAAAATTGTACATTGCAATGGTAAAGATGTATTCGACTCGATGAATGCTATGACTTTTGCCCGCGAATATGCAATCGAAAACAGAACCCCTGTTATCGTACAGGCAAATTGCGTACGTATAGGTTCTCACTCCAACTCCGACAAACAAACATTGTATAGAGATGAACATGAATTGGCTTATGTAAAAGCTGCCGATCCATTACTCAAATTTCAACGCATGCTGTTGCGCTACAAACGCTTCACTGACGCTGAACTAAAAGAAATAGAAGAAGAAGTTAAAAAAGACTTGAAAGACGCTAATCGTAAAGCATTAGCTGCACCTGATCCCGATCCGAAAAGTATCTACGATTTTGTTATTCCCGATCCATATTTACCTAAGAAATATGTGGATGGAACACATAACGAAGAAGGTGAGAAGAAAAACCTTGTTACGGCTCTTAACGAAACATTGAAAGCTGAATTCCGACACAACCCCGATACTTTTATCTGGGGACAAGATATGGCTAACAAAGAAAAAGGAGGCGTATTCAATGTATCGAAAGGTATGCAACAAGAATTTGGCGAAGAACGTGTATTTAATGCACCTATTGCCGAAGACTATATTGTAGGTACAGCAAATGGAATGAGCCGATTCGACTCTAAAATACGGATTGTGATAGAAGGAGCTGAATTTGCTGACTACTTTTGGCCGGCAATGGAACAATTTGTAGAGTGTACACACGACTATTGGCGAAGCAATGGTAAATACTCGCCGAATATTACGTTAAGGTTAGCTTCAGGCGGATATATCGGTGGAGGTATATACCATTCTCAAAATATAGAAGGTGCATTATCTACATTCCCCGGCGTACGTATAGTTTACCCATCTTTTGCTGATGATGCAGCAGGGCTGTTACGCACAAGTATGCGATCGGAAGGATTTACTCTATTTCTAGAGCCAAAATCACTATACAATGCAGTAGAATCATCTACAGTAATACCCGATGACTTTGAAGTTCCGTTCGGGAAGGCACGCATTCGCCGTGAGGGTAATGACCTGACAATTGTTACTTATGGTAATACTACTCATTTTTGCTTAAATGTGGCCGATCAGATTGCCAAAGAAGACGGTTTAAATATAGAAGTAATAGATATTCGCTCGTTAATACCTTTAGATAAAGAAACTATCTTCGAATCGGTAAAGAAAACCAGTAAAGTACTTGTAGTTCATGAAGACAAAGTATTTTCGGGATTCGGTGCTGAATTGGCGGCTATGATAGGAACCGAAATGTTTCGCTATCTGGATGCACCTATTCAACGTATAGGTGCTACCTTTACACCTGTAGGTTTTAATACGATTCTGGAAAAGGCTATATTGCCACGAGAAGAACGTATTTATGAGGCCGCAAAGAAATTACTGGAATATTAAATTATAAAATATAGTCAACTATGAAAAAGATTGGACTGTTTTATGGAACAAGTACAACCAAAACAAAAGCTATAGCTGAAAGGGTTCAAAAAGCATTCGAACCTGTAAAGATTGATATAATACCAGTGGAGGATGCATGGGAGAAAGATTTCGAAAAATATGACCATTTGATAGTTGGGACTTCGACTTGGTTCGATGGCGAATTACCAACTTATTGGGACGAAGTTATACCAGAATTAACGTCTCTAAAATTAAACGGTAAAAAAGTTGCTATTTTCGGATTAGGAGACCAGGTAAGATACCCCGATAATTTTGTAGATGGAGTCGGAATATTAGCTGAAACTTTCGAATCGATAGGAGCAAAGCTGGTTGGATTCACATCGCCGGAAGGCTATAACTTCGCTCACTCACGAGCATTGAAGGATGGAAAATTCCAAGGTTTGGTAATAGATATGGAAAATCAATCTGATAAAACAGATAAGCGAATAAATGATTGGGTGAAACAACTCAACAAAGAGTTCAAGTAATTCTGTATCATAAGAAGAAAGCCCTTTATTCGATTGAATAAAGGGCTTATCTTTTATATCATATTCTCAATAATTTCTTTTTGTTTCTCGAAAAAAGAAAGGCTTTCTTTTTCACCACTGGCACTTATAAGAGTGGAATATTTGCGCAAAGATTCTATCCATATTTTATGCCCCCAATTCCTCTTTTAAAACTGCAAGTTCTTCCTCCAAAATTAATTTCAGATTATAGAAATACTTTATCTGACTAATGAATGACATAAATATGTTACGTCCATAAGTGCTGATATATTTTAACTTATCACACGGAGGTAATTATTTTAAATTTTAACTATATGAAATAAATAGGTTATTAAGTAGAATTGAATCTATTTTAAGGGTTATTGTACGTCATCGAAATATAAATCTATACCGAATACAATGCTTTGTATACTATATAACAGCGAAAGTATATTATCACACATTAACTATCAAAAACAATCTACTTTCGTCGAAACATTCAATTAAAAAACACAATGAAACTAGCATTTATTTCTATTTTACTACTAATAATTAGCATTGAAGCTAATGCACAGGCATTTGTAAGAACAGAATATATAGGTTCTTCTAATTACAAAGACGAAAATAACGAAAAGACAGGAGGGAGTGGAGATGCCAAAATTATCCAGGCAGGTTTTAAAATACCTCTTTCAACGAAATTAAACGAAAACAATCGCCCAACGGCATGGGCTATCGGTCTAGGTGGCTCTTATGCTTCTTTAGGAGGTAAAGGACTATCTAAAGAATATTACACGCCCGAAATTTTGAATGCTCAGATAGGTTTGATGCATATGAGACCTATCAGCGAAAAATGGTCTATGTTAGCCAGCATTGGAGTAGGTGTATTTACAGACGACACCCAAATATCAAATATACGTTTCAAACATGTTATGGGACACGGGGGTGTTATTTTTATTAGACATTTAAAGCCTGCTTTAGATATTGGTGGCGGTCTTGCTTTGAACAATGCATTCGGCTACCCAATGGTATTTCCTGCATTTTATCTCAACTGGAGAACCGAAGGTCGTTATCAAGTAAGAATCTCGTTAATAGATGCAATAGAAATATCGGCCGGAATGGAACTTAATAAGTATCTGAATCTGAAAGTAGTAGGGGAAATGAGTGGAATGATGGCTTTGGTTGAGAAAGATGGTAAAGATATGGTGTTTACCCACCAATATGTAGTGGCAGGTATTCAGCCCGAGTTTAAGATTAGTAAATCATTATCTGTACCAATCACAGCCGGTGTGTCAGCATATCGTGCGGCCTATTTTCAAGAGCGAAGCTTAAAAGCATTTTTCAAGGAAAGAGAACATGACCCTCACTTTTCTGTTGCTCCTTATGTGGCCGTAGCAATAAAATATGGATTTTAAGATAGGAAATTCTACCGTTACAGGATATATTACTACTTTAGCACGAATCATAGAATAAGACAGAATTAATGCCAAAGAACAAAGAACAGCTATACAGTGGGGAGTATTGGAGTAGATTTTTGATTAGTCCCAGATATAGAATAGTCAGACATCTAATACTTCTCATCATCCTATCTTCAATACTATTGCATGGATTTCTCGTTGATCTTAACCAGATAATGGATTATAATTTGGTTACATACTTATTTATACTCCTCACGCTAACTTTTTGGGGTTTAATATGCTTAAATATTTATGTATTAATACCGAAATTATTATTCGAGAATAAGTTTAAGGCATATATTCTTTCTTTCTCGGGAATTATATTTCTCACGCTGTCTATTACTCTTACTTTAACCTATAAGACGGAGCAGAACCTCCAAGTAGTAGATCGAATTATCAAATCAGATTCCCAGTTAATTGCTTTTCTTATTGCAAACACACTTGCAATTGCTTTCTATTTTTTTGCTTTTTCATTTACCGTATTTCTCCAACGATGGATGTTACACGATCAGCAAATTAAACAGTTGGAAAAAGATAAATTAGAAACAGAACTCAAAGAACTCAAAAGCCTTATTCAGCCTGATTTTCTTTCGCGAATGCTTAATAAAGCAAATGTTTTAGCAAAAAAAGATCAGGAGAATGCATCATTGCTGCTACATAAATTAAGTCATTTATTACGCTATCAATTATATGACAGTACAAGAGATAAGGTACTATTAAGTGCTGATATTTCTTTCATTAAAGATTATCTTAATTTGGAGAGAGTCCATAGCAATAACTTTGATTTTACAGTAATTGCTAATGGGAATACGAATCAGGCCTTGGTTTCACCTCTTCTTTTTATTCCCATAGTCGAAAAAGCAATTAAATATATAACCGTCAATAAATTAGATAGAGATCCTATTATTGAAATCATTTTTGAATTAAAAAAAGATAAGCTTTATTTCAGCTGCATATATCCTTTGGCTAGCACTAAACAGAAAGATATAGAGCTAGATGACCTATCTCGAAGATTAGAATTATTGTACGGAAAAAATTATAAATTAATTATAGAACAAAATGATATTAATAATATAAACAGTTTACAATTATGTCTATAAAGAATAATGGGCAGACTGCTGTACTCACTAATTTGCTGGTAAATCCTAAATTCAAATATTTTAGATACCTATGTCTGATTGTTGTATTAGTACTTTTTGCTTATCTAAATGTATTTTCAGGCTTCAAGGGAAGAGGACTTTTCTATGCATTTATTCTTAGTTTGCCCGCATTTGCATTTCCCATATATATTAACATATATCTATTGATTCCAAGATATCTAGTGAAGAACCTGTTTTCTAGATATGCCATTTTATTCGCAATTGCTATCTCCATTGCTCTTTTGAGTCTAGCAATATCATTAAACTCTATACCAGAATATTATAGAATTATTGAAGATGATGCATGGCTCGAGGATTCACTTTCTATAATTAATATTGCTTTTGCATTTGTAACTCTTTCACTTATCGTTGTGGGTACTACCAGTGTAGAATTATTTCGCAGATGGACACTCTATGACAAACAAATCACCGAACTGGAAGAGACCACCATGCAATCGGAACTCCAACAATTAAAGAATCAGATCAACCCACACTTTCTATTCAATATGCTTAACAATGCGAATATACTGATGAAAGTAGATCCTGACGAAGCATCGCAGATGTTGGTAAAGTTAAATGATATGCTACAATATCAACTAAATGATAGTACACGCAATGAAGTATTTCTCAGTGCAGATATTCTATTTTTAAGTAGCTTTCTAGATTTAGAAAAAATTCGCCGTGATAATTTTGAATATATTGTATCAAAAGAAGGTGATATCCATAATATACAAATACCGCCCTTACTCTTTATTCCATTTGTAGAGAATGCGGTGAAACACAATCCCGATAGTAATAATCTGTCTTATGTTCACTTGTACTTCGAAGTCCAAAATAACGAACTTTCGTTTATTTGTGAAAATTCCAAACCTGCAATTCCGATAAAAAAAGAACAGGGTGGGCTAGGGTTGTCCAATATAAAGAGAAGATTAGAATTATTATACAATGAAAACTACTCTTTATCGTTTAATGAAACAGAAATAACCTATACTGTAAATCTGCATTTAAAATTATGAACTGTATAATAGTAGACGATGAGCCATTAGCTCGCAAAGGAATAAAACTATTAGTCGATCAGATGCCCCAACTACTATTAGTTGGCAGCTTCAACAGCGCAACTTCTGCATCAGAATTTATGGAAGCTAATCCTGTGGATCTGATATTCCTGGATATACAAATGCCAAATATAACCGGTCTGGAATTTGCCCGCAATATACCTAAGAGTACTTTGGTTATTTTTACTACCGCTTATGCCGAATATGCGCTGAATAGCTACGAAGTCGAAGCGATAGATTACCTGATAAAACCTGTAGAGTTTTATAGATTCGAGAAAGCTGTAAATAAGGCAATAACTTATCAGGCTTTATTACTAAATAAGAAAGATGATATAGAAAATATAGAGAATGAATATATTTTCATCAAATCAGAACGCCGGTTTTTTAAAGTCAATTTTAAAGATATCCTCTTTATTGAAGGATTGAAAGACTATGTTATCGTCCAGCTCGAAGATCAACGGATAATCACTAAGATGAATCTGAAAACAATCCATGAGGAATTGCCTAAGAGTACATTTCTGAGGGTAAACAAATCGTACATAATTAATAGCCAACACATAGACTCGTTCGACAATAATGATATTTTTCTAAAATCATACGAGATATCTATTGGAAACAGTTATAGAGAATCTTTCTTGGCTGATTTTGTAATGAAGAAACGTTGACTTAATTAGTCTATAACGAATTCAAATTAGGATAATTAAACAATATAAATCGTTTAATTATCCTAATTTTTAATTTAGTCAAAAAAGTTCAGCTCACTTTTATGTTTATCATAAAATTTCTTAGCTCCCACTTCAGGATCTCGATCAATAGCAACATCATTCATTAATTCATTTACTAACCTTTCGTCCAATGAAAACTTACTAAAGAAACTTGCTAATTCGGGTTTATCTTTAGCAAAACCCTTTCGAGATATAGTTTCTATTCTATCAGTTGGATATACCCCTTTAGGATCAGCTAAGGGCTTCAGGGCAAAATCCGACCATATAAAATGGGGCTTCCATCCTGTTATTACAATCCACTCGCTATGGTTCACAGCTTTCTTTAATGCCGTTATCATAGATGTTTCTGATGATGCCATTTGTTTGAAATCTAGCTGATATTCTTCAATTGCGATCTCTGTATTCTTATAAATACCTGCGCCGGAAGCTATACCATATATTTTTTCTCCGAATTTATCTTTATTCTCATTCAATTCTTCAATTGAGTTTATATCTACATAGGTGGGAACAACCAGACCTGTAATACCATCATTAAAAATAGTACCTAATACATCGAGTTTCTTTTCGTAGCGATCCCAATAATTTTTATGTGTATAAGGCAACCATGCACACATATAAATATCTGCATCTCCACGTGACAGTGAAGCGAATATAGGTCCCGGTTCCAATCTTTTGAGCCTTACAGTATATCCTTTATCTTCCAGCATCACCTTAGCCAGGTAAGTGAACGAAATACCATCTGCCCAGTTAGGATATAATATTAACACATCTTGTTTGGTTCGACGTTCACACGAAGAAACTAGAATGAAAAGAGGCAATAACAATAATAATAGATATTTTTTCATCACTTTGCTACCTCCTTCTTTTGACCCACCGATTGCGTCATCCGATCTAATATAATAGCTAAGATAACAATACATAAACCAGCTTCGAAGCCAAGGGCAACATCTGCTTGTTGAATCCCTGCATACACACTTTCACCCAGCCCTCCTGCACCGACCATTGATGCGATAACAACCATAGATAAGGCAAGCATAATTACCTGATTAACGCCTGCCAAGATTGTTGTCATAGCCAGTGGGATTTGTACTTTCCACAATGTTTGTCCTTTAGTACAACCAAAAGCAACCGAAGCTTCTACAATCTCTTTAGGTACTTCTTTTATACCTAGTGCTGTCATCCTAACAGCAGGAGGGAGAGAAAATATTACTGTTGCTATTACTCCGGGCACATTCCCAACAGAAAAAAATAAAATAGCCGGAATAAGGTATACAAAAGCAGGCATTGTCTGCATAAAATCGAGAATAGGCCTTACAACTGCGTATGCTTTCTTATTGCGGGCACACCATATACCCAGTGGAATACCTATCAACAAAATAATCAGTGTTGCAACAACTACCAATATGAATGTTACAATAGTTTCTTCCCAAAATCCCATTAAATAAATAAGCGTAAGCCCTAATATACAAAAGAGAGGCAATCCCAAAAGATTATTTGCATTCTCTTTCGTAATCTTACATTTTTTAATCGTTTTACTTTTAATAAAAAAAGCAGCTAATGCAAATAATAATATTATCACATAAAAAGGTATCGCTAACATCACCTCTTGTAATATATCTACACAATTTTCTATTATAATCGTAATTTGCCGAAAAATGGGAGTTCCCACATCTGATAGCCAATCGACAAACTGCTCTACATATTTTCCTATATTTAATCTTTCCATATTTTAATTATTTAGTCTTTAGAGACTGTTTGAATATTGCAAATCTTAATTTGCATTTTCTATTATTGTTTGTACTTCGTCATTATCATATCCTGTAACCATAGACACTACATCAGAATGACGAATGTAACCCACCGGTCGGTCGCGCTGATCAACTACAGCCAAAGGATATTTCTGATTGATAAATAAGGGTAATAAATCCGAAACGGAATTATCTTCTTGTACTTTTGGTATTTCAATCAGAATAGATTCCATATCCTGGTCTCTGAGTTCTATTTTCTTAAGCACATCTTTCTCCCGTATATATCCTCTAAAGCAATTATTTTTGTCGACAACAGGAAGAAAGATTACACGGAAGCGTTCCATCAATCGCAGAGCCGAGGCGGGCCCATCTTTACCAAGTTGTATACGGGCTTTGAATGGTTCCTGAATAGATGATGCCGTTATAATCTTTGCCATATCGACATTGCCGATAAAAGCTTTCACATAATCATCCGCAGGATTCATTAAGATATCTTCCGATGTACCTTGCTGCACAATTACACCATCTTTCATTATGGCGATTGTGTTACCCAGTTTTAGCGCTTCATCTAAATCATGAGTAATAAATATAATCGTCTTTTTAAGTTTTTGTTGTATCTCTATCAATTCATCCTGCATCTGATTTCTTATTAATGGGTCTAAAGCACTAAAGGCTTCGTCCATAAGTAAGATCTGCGAATCGGTAGCCACTGCTCGGGCGATACCTACACGCTGCTGCATTCCGCCACTCAATTGGTGAGGGTAGGAGTTCTCATATCCCGAAAGACCAACCAATTTTATAACATCTTCTGCTTTTTTATTCCTTTCTTGTAACGACAAACCCTGTGTTTCCAAACCAAAAGCCACATTATCTAAAATAGTACGGTGAGGCAACAAACCGAAATGTTGGAAAACCATTCCTATCTTACGACGGCGAAGATCTAATAAAGAACTTTTATCCATTTTAGTAACATCCTCCCCATCTATACATATCGAACCAGAAGTGGGTACATTAAGCATATTAAAGCATCTCAACAAGGATGATTTACCACTACCAGATAGTCCCATAATAACGAATATTTCACCTTCATTAATGGTCAGATTTACGTCGTTTACTGCTGTCGTACATTTGGTTTTAGCATGGATCTCTTTTTTAGACCTTCCGCTTTTCAACATTTTCATAGCTAGCTTCTTAGCCGGCCCAAAAATTAGGTACAAATTTTTTATCTCAATTTTATTCATATTTTAAATTATATATGTTCAGATATATTTTATATTTATAGTTGTGTTATTGTAAATAGCTTGATCGTGTTAGAAGTAATAACCCATGTTTATATTGAAGCGGCTATTCCATCGCGCATCACTCTGCCCTTCGCCCAATCCTTCTCCAAAATTGGACGTCAGCCACGGTTGATTTTTCCCTAAAGCATAGTCTATATGTGTATAAACAGGTCCTGATACAATCAATACTCCCGGTATAAAATGCTGGGTGGAATAATATTGTTTCTTGCTTTTATCTACGATGGAATAATCCATATATGGCTGAATACTTTTAACAAATCGCTTGTTTATCGGTATTATATAAGATAATCCTGCCAGATATATTTTGCCTTGAGTAGCCACATCGTAGGCTGCTCCGTAAGCAGCCATTTGCAGAATATCTAGTTTCTCTCCATTATCGGCTTTTGCATTATAGTCATATCCGATAATCTGTCCTTTGAAATTCCATCTGCCATAATTTACTACAGTATGTGCAGCCCATGTGAAACCCCAATTTCTCTCGTTTAGTTCTTTGTTATAGATACTTCCCAATTGTCCTGATAAACCCAATTCTAAGTAATTTGTTATTTGATAACGAATACGAGTATTAAATTGATCCAATTCCCGGATATTAGCCTCCAACAATTCACCGTTTGCATAGCCAGTAGTAGGGACGACAGCATAAGAAAATCGGCTGTTACCAACAGCGTTATCTTCCACATTAGATGGCATAAACCCTTTTGGTGCTGCCTGACGAAAATAAGCGGCTTCGAAAGTCAATTTGTTGTATCTATAGCTAAATCCCAACCCAGTATTGTAAGTATCTTCGAGTCCCATATAATATGGAATCTGAAACCACCACGAATGCGACGCAAAATCACCTATACCAAATGGTTTTTGAAATACTCCCAATTTAGCATACCATTTTTCGTCAATTTGGTAACCAATATAAGCATGATGGAGAAAGTGAACCTTAGATTCGGGGTAGAAACGATATTGAAAACTAAGATCAAATCCTTTTTTATGAGCAGCAAATGCCAGATACCAAGTATCCATTTTTATATATGTGTTAAGCGCATCATTACTCGACTCATAATTCTCAATCACAGTGTTGAAACGAACAGCACCGCCAATCCGAAGAAAATCTTTTTTTTCCGGTTCATCAGCGTACGTAAAAGAGGATACCGAAAGAATAAAGAAATAAGTACAAAATAATTTTCTCAACATATTGATATATGTTTGCTAAATCCACTTATACCTTACATGTAAGATATAATAGGAACTACAAAAGTGTTAAATCGAAATTGAAACACTAAGGTGCATAACTGATATAACGGGACAAATCATCTCAAATGATTATCAGAGTCCTCGGACGTTATGCTTTATTAATAAATAGAATTCAGACTTTCCGATAGGTCATTGCCAAACGATTTTTGACAAGAATAAAGTGATATGACCAAGTCTGAATAATTATAAGATTCTCTTACAATCGAGGCGAAGGTAAGAAAAAAAAGTGGTTTGTCGAAATTTATTTAAATGCAATCTATCTCATTATCAAATTAATAATAGATTTTAGATAGTAATATATCATTGTAACCAAGAGATTTAGGTCACATAATGATGAAAATAAATAATGCTATATTTATTTCTAATTATTTCTTCAAGAATTTACTGAAGCATTAATATTTTCCTCAAATAAAGCCAATTTATCTGTCTCTCCGGCGAGCCAAAGTACGTCACCTACTTCGAAAGTTAAGGTTGGTTTAAAATCAGTAATAGATTGATTATCTCTGTCCAATCCAATTACCATGCATTCGGTATTTTCTCTTATGCCTAATTCAATAATAGATTTACCGATAAGAGGAGATTTCTTTTTTATAGTATACTGAGATAAATCAATATGGTGTTGCGTATTTTCTAACTCTTTCAATATAGCATCTTGCTTACGCTCTTCCAGTGATTGAATAAGCTTTTGAATTTCATCGTCCGAACCTGCAACAACTATTACGTCAAATGGATAAAGACGTTCTTCTGCATCGGGTATATTAATCTTCTGAGTACCTCTTATTATAGAGATAATATTAACTCCAGTCTTTTGCCTGAAATTCAATTCACGTAAAGTTTTTCCAATGCTATGAGATGATTGAGGAATTTCAATTTCTTCTATATGTATTTCTTTCGATCGGAGATCATTCGCAACTGTAGGAAGCAGGACAGCCTTTTTCTCATCTAATATTTGTTTTCTATGAAGATTTGCAAGAAAACGAGCTTCAAGTAATCGAGACTGTGTTTTGAAACCTTTAGAGAAGATTATAGCAATTACTAACACCGTAGCAATGAGAACTAACCATATAGGAGACACTTGTTGGAATAAAGGTATAATCGTCGTAGAAATCAATACTATACATATAATAATACGCAGAGCAATAATAAATATGAGTATTCCCTTATTGAGATCATTTGCTCTCCACAAGGTTTTAAATTCGGTAGATCTGTTCTTCTTCATTATGAGAGCTCTCATAAAAGGAGCCATCAATATAAGAGTAATCAATGCGTCTAAAACAGTTCCCCAGATGCTTGATGTATATTTAATTATGAAAGGTGTGACTATTTCGTAGCTGATAAGCATTATAGCTACACTTATCGTAAAGTATATAATTACATTAAAAATGATGCTCTTTAATAATTTCTTCCAGTTGTTTTCTTTACTGATGGTTTTATAGCTGGATGCTCCATAGCCTTGTATAAGTTTATCCCATTTAGCAGGTATTCGCTTTTCAAGCCAATTATAAGCAGGATCTGCGGCCTTAATCAGATAAGGTGTAGTAAATGTAGTAATAACCGATACTGCCACAATCATAGGATATAATCTTTCGCTTATTACCCCCAGACTCATACCTAGGGTAGCGATAATAAATGAGAATTCACCAATCTGCGCTAAGCTGAATCCTGATTGTATTGCTACTTTCAAACCTTGCCCTGACGCAAGAACTCCAATCGTTGCAAATATTACGCGTCCTATAAGAACGACTATCGTAAGTAGGAGTATTGTAGGAGCATACGCAATAATTATTTGAGGATCTATCATCATACCTACTGATACAAAAAACACTGCTCCAAAAAGATTTTTCAATGGTTCAACCAAATGTTCTATATGCTTAGATTCTATAGTTTCAGCCAAAATAGATCCCATAATGAAAGCTCCTAATGCAGCAGAGAATCCAACACTGGATGCAAAATAAACCATCCCCAAGCATAAGCCAATCGCTACAATCAATAAGGTTTCATCATTAAGGTATTTCTTTAGTCTCTTCAGCATGGTTGGTATGATATAAATACCGACCAAAAACCATATCAGCATAAAGAATACCAACTTAAGCATGCTATTAACTAGCTCTGTGCCTTCAAAATTCTTGCTGACAGCCAAAGTCGATAGCAATACCATCATGAGTATAGCGGCAAGATCTTCGACGATAAGCATGCCAAACACAATCCCGGCAAACCGCTTCTTCTGGAGCGACATGTCGTTAAATGCTTTTATAATAATGGTAGTAGAAGACATCGACAACATTCCACCGAGAAATATACTATCCATTTTAGACCATCCCATAAACTGACCGACAACATAGCCTATAATAATCATTGAACCCAGATTAATAAGCGTTGCGACAGAAGCTGTACCTCCGACATCCATTAACTTTTTGAAACTAAATTCTAATCCCAAAGCAAATAGAAGGAAGATAACCCCAATTTCGGCCCAGATAGTGACATTGGCCATATCTGAAACTTCGGGTAGCTGATTAAAAAATTCAGCTATAACATTCTCTGATATACCTGTTGTTTTCTTTACTATACTTTCGATTAAACTTTTGAAATGAAGGCTTGCGAAAAATCCGGCAACTATATATCCTAATACAACCGGTTGTTTCAGTCTTTTAAATATGATAGTTACTATCCCTGCTGTAATGAGGATGATGGCTAGGTCACTTATAAAATCAGGTAAATGAGTCATCTGCTATGTTATGCTTGTTTTTTAAGTATGGATACGAAAGCTAGTTATATACAATTTCTATTAGTTTATCAACTAAATAGATTATTTCGTTTCTAAAAGTATCAAAAAAAAATGATTTATGAAAATAAAACTAGACATCGAGTATTACAAAAAAGAAATATGACACATCCTTTTCATCACTACAAATGTCATAATTCAAAATATATTGATCAATTAGTATAACTTTAATAATAAAAGGTAGCTTATCTTTATCAACGATTGAAATCAAGTTCCATCTAGAAAATAATTTGAAATGAAAAACACAAGTCTTAGCCTATTGATGATTGTGATATCCTTATTTATCGGACAAAGAATCATTGCGGATGACAATCAATCTAAAAGTAATTATCTGACAAAAGAATCTTTCAAAAATCCGTCCATGCAATATCGGCCAAAACCACTCTGGTTTTGGAATGATACAACAGTAACACATACAGGTATCGAAGAGCAAATGACTGCATTTGTGAATCAGTGTGGTTACGGAGGGTTTTCAATTCTTCCTTTTGGGAAGAAATTCAAACCAGAATATTTGTCCGAAGAATACTTTGAGGTATATAAGACTGCTATTAATAAAGCGAAAGACTTAGGAGTATATCTGGATATTTATGACGAATACGGATTCCCCAGTGGGAGTGGCGGAGCCATCAATGGTGACGATACTCCACGATTTATGAATAAATACCCTGATCATACAATCAAGAGACTCGACAAGTTAGAGAAAGAAGTTACAGGACCTTCCCAATTTCATTTAGCTCTACCCGATACAGGAATAATAGAAGGTGTAGTTGCAATGAATATAGAAACACAGGAACGTATCAATATTTCTTCTCTCATTAAAGGCAGTTCGTTAGACTGGAACGCTCCTAAAGGAAACTGGAAAGTTATGTGTTTTTACATAGTAAAAGATGGTGACCCGAATGTTGATTATTTAGATGCTGAGTCAGTAAAAAAATACATAAGTATGACTCAGGAGCAATATTATAAGAGATTTGGAGAGCACTTCGGCAAAACAGTTATCGGAACATTCTTCGATGAAATAACAATGTACAGGGCGCAAGGTAGAATATGGACTGCAAAATATCGTGCGCAATTTCAAAATCGCTACGGATTTGATCCGATCATATACTACCCTGCATTGTGGTACGATATAGGTAAAGAAACTGTTGCTGCTCGTAATTATCTTTTTGGCTTTCGTACTCAGCTTTTTGCAGAAAGCTATCCCAAAGAATCCAGCGAATGGGCGAAAGCACATAATGTGAAAGCAACAGGACATCAAGATAATGAGGAGGTGGTAAATCCGGTAAATACATCGGGAGATCTAATGAAGTGCTTTAAATATCAGGAAATTCCCGGTATTGATAAGATAGGAGGAAATAGGCCGGCAGAAAAATTCCTTAAAATAGTAAGTTCTGCGGCGTATAATTGGGATAATCACTTAATTATGTCTGAAACATACGGAGATATGGGTAATATATCGTGGAACGAGATATTTAGTATTGCTATGGATCAGTATTCAAAAGGAATCAATGTACTTATTCCTCATGCAGTATGGTATAACGACAAAACCAGAGGTGTATTTTTTCTTCCTGAACTTTCGCACCGCAATCCGATCTACCAAGATTCTTTACCTGTATTCAATCAATACCTCTCGCGCCTGAACTTAGTATTGCAAAATGAAGATAGAGTAATTGCCGATGTCGGCGTACTTTACCCAATTGCTGCCATGCAAGCAGGTAATTATTTAGATGGTCCATTGGGACATTATAAAGGAGGAGTTGAAATTCCTGATATGGATTATTTGGAAGTGAGCCGTTTATTATCGAATGAAATTGGTTTAGATCATATTTATTTACATCCCGAAGTTCTTTCCGAAAGGTGTATTATAAAAGATAAGCAATTAATAATGCCTTACAAAAAGGAGAGTATATCTATGAAAGTCTTAATTATACCTTCAGCTTTAGTGATCAATATAGACAACTTAGAAAAAATCAAGGCTTTTTATGATCTTGGTGGAACGATTATCTTTACAACTCAACTTCCTGAAAGGGCTGCGCAATTCAATAAAGATTCGAGGGTGAGAGAAATAATGGCTGAAATATTGCCTAATGGTATTTCTTCGGCAAATAATAAAGGAGGAAAAATATTTTTTGTTCAACAACCTAATAAAAGCACATTGCTTAGTGCTCTGAAATATTCCGGACAGACCTACGATGTAAATTTCCCATCGGAACAGGTACTTCATTATATACATAAAAAAGGGAAGAACGATGTGTACTTTTTCGCAAATCCAATTTCAACAGCTTTTGATGGACAAGTTATAATAAAAGGAACAAAAAAACTTGAATTATGGAATCCTCATACAGGAGAAATAAGTAAAGCAAAATATAAATTGCAGGATATTAATGGAGAACAGTGTACTGTTGTTGACTTACATGTCGACCCAATAAAATCCATTTTTTTAAAAGTAATATGATCTATTACAGTCTAATCTCCCTTCTTTAATAGAAGAAGGGAGATATCCTTTAATCATTACGATATTTCCGTGGTGAAACACCCGTATGATGCTTAAAATATCTGCCGAAATGTGATGGCGTCGCAAAATTCAATTCATAACTTAACTGTTGAATGTTTACATAAGTTGATTTTAGCATGGCTTTAGCTTCGAGGATAGTATATTCGTCAATCCATTCCTTAGCGTGTTTACCAGTCAATTTAAATATAACTGTTGAAAAATATTTAGGTGTTAAATGACTTTTCTGAGCATAAAAACCAACATTTCTTTCTTTTTGGAAGTTAGTTTCAATGTCTCTCATAAACTTACGGAAAATCTCTTCACTCGGATTTGGAACATTTTTCTTGTTATTTTCATTCTCGATTATTAACAAATTAGAAATTTCACAGAAAAGTATATTCAAATAGTTATATACCATCTGCTTACGATATATATTATTCTTATCTCCTATTACATCCTCCATATAACAGAACAGAACAGAGAATAATTCCATCTTGGAAGGAGGTAAAGAATAGCAGAGATATTCCCTTAACATATTCTTCACATTGAAATTATACTGGTCGCTGCTAAAATCAAAAAATCCGGGTTTCAGACATATAACTTTAGATTTAAAATCGTCACTTACTTCCATTACCTGAAATACTTTCTGAGGATGTATAATTATAAAATCGTTTTTACGGATTACATAATTACTATAACCGACATTAGTACTTAAAGAACCTTCCTGACAAACAACAGCAATCATAATATCTAACCTGACAGGATAATCGGTGGCAATTGCCCGAGTGGGTCCTTCGGTATCCTTGCCATAACTTTCAAAAATGAAAAACTTATCCGACAATGAATCTGCTGAAGAATGATCTAAAACAGTTTTGGCTTTTACATCCCTAATCTTATCTATCATAAAAACGACTTTTAGTTCAACAAATATATCTACTTATTTCTTTTATTATATACTATTCCATCCTTTTGGATATAATAACAGTCATTTGTGACAGATTAGAAAGTGAATAAATATGAACTTTGCCACACAAAAAATGAGTGAACACCTATTGTATACTAACTACTAAAAATTCAATGAGACAATCAGCAATCTGTTTAATAATACTGTTAATACTAACAACTACCACCACCGGCCAAACTCCAACCGATAGTGTGAAGCAAGGAGTCAGAAGATATATTGCACGTAATTTCTCGGAAGCCCGTACATTCAACTTATATTGGGAGAAAACACCCTTCCACGATTATACATTGATGCAGAATGGCAAGGAAATAGAGAATGGAGAGTTTCGCCACATAAATACAGTGAAATTTTCAGTAACAGTTCCTGTCTTATTGCTCAAGAACTTCTCTCTCTATGCTAACGGACAATTCAATTCTTATCAGTTCGAAGCAAACAATAATGTAAACGGAGGTAAATCAGCTATATTTTCGCAAAACGATGATGGCTATAACTACTACGAAGGGACACTGGCAGGAACCTATCGTACAAGAATTGCAGGTAAACCTCTAATCTTGATCGCAACCGCCTTTGGTGACGGATGGAATAAAGGATTCGGAAAAGCACAAGGCATATTTTCAGCCATAATGATATTTAAACAATCACCCACAACCAGCTTTAGTGCCGGATTGTTTGGCATGACACTTTACGAAAAGATACCGGTAATACCCATTATCGCATATACACATCAATTCACTCCCGATTGGAGTATCGATCTCACATTACCTAGCAGATCTTATATTCGCTATCAGCCTAATAATCATCGTTTCTCTATGGGTGCATCACTGGGAAGTGAACACTTTTATATGAAGCCGGGGATGAAAGGTATACCGGAAGTCTCTTTCTTTAATAGAACAGTCATTAAGCCCGAAATTGTTTATGAATACATTATAAACAAACGCTTCTATCTGATCGCACGGAGTGGAGGATCTGCATTAATCAGTGGAGGTCTTTACGGCACTAACCGAAAAGGTATAGATGGTGATCCTTACATAAAGTTTAAACAACCGATGACACCCTTCTTGAATGTCGGATTCTCGTATAATATATTTTGAAGAATCACTATGTACATAGAGAAAAAGCACCTCTTTCTAAATTTGTCTTTCGCTATATACAGATAAGTTTTCCTGTGTTAAAATAAATAATAAAAACATACTGGTATGTCTTTATTATTTTTATCTTTAACTAGTTAAATCTATATATTGTGAGCCAGACATATTCCTTTTTCACTTGTCTTTTTCTCAAAATTCATATTTGCAAATTATTGTTGGCGGTCGAATTAATTTTATATCGTTATGAACAAACGAATTGAGTATTATGATTTCCTTCGTGGGGTCGCGATTATCGGTGTAATAGGTATCCATGCCTTTTGGTCTTACCAAGATTACCTAAAAGAAACAGGTATAACAATGTTCGACATCAATATTTTTATCCGCCAACTTATCGGCTGTTGCGTACCTATGTTTCTTGCTTTGTCGGGTTTCTTTCTGGCCAACAAGGATGTTTCGTCATTTGCAAAATATAGGCAATTTTTACGTAAGCAAGTGGCGCGCGTTTATATTCCCTGCCTTATATTCTCACTTCCATTTCTATATTGGGGAATTTGCAAGAGTTTGGGAATGAACAACTCTTTTATTGAAGTCTGTACCAAACGTTGGTTGATCTGTAGGGATGGAAACATCATAGACAACATCCTGTATTATTTGGTCTGTGCCAAAGGTGTGTTCTACTTTGCTGCTGTGATTATTCAATTTTATTTTCTTTTACCAATAATGCAATGGCTAGCTAACAAAAAAGTAGTCGGGCTTTCGATAGCTTTTGCTATTTCCTTTGTTAGTACTGTTGTTCTTTATTATATTGTTTACATTGCCCAGATCAATCTTTCTCTCATTGTTTATGGTGGGCTTTTTCCTTTCTGGACTCTCTACTTCGTAATTGGAGTATTTTATGGTAAAGGATATCGTTTTGGCTTTTCGTGGAAAATGTTAGCTGTAATTGCTCTTTTACTCGTACCTGTACTTTATACTGAAACCTACTATATGGTAATCGATCTGGGATATAACCTTCCGGCAGCTATGGGTAATCGAAAGTTTTCGTGGATCATTTATTGTGTGGTTTGCCTTCTATTGATGTTTGAGGCAGTAGATACTTACAAATCAAACGCCTTTACCCGATTCATTAATACTGCCGGAGAGTACTCATACGGGATTTATCTTATTCATTTATATTTCTTACTGTTTGTTATTAAGGCTGTCAATCCACATATACATTGGCTGGTTGAAACCGTTTTATCACTGTTACTTTCGATGGCATTTATATGGGTTTGCCGCAAGGTATCTTTGCCTTTTTCGAAGAAGTACCTTGGATTTTAACCGCCATTGGTTGAACATTGTAAAGAAGTTATCTTAGCTTTTAGAAAACAATGTAAAAAAAGAAACGTTGGTCATTTATATTTTGCGATACAAATAACCAACGTTTCTCATGTATATAATTCTTACTTTTCTTCCTTCTCTATCAATTTAGAATCGTGCAGCTTAACAGGTTTTGATTTTTTTCTTAGCTTCATATTTAACACTTCTACCAATAATGAGAATGCAATAGCAAAATAGATATACCCTTTAGGAATTTCACCTACGGTACTTCCAAATATTGACAGGTCAGACAAATGTGCAGCCTCAACTAATAGCATCACCCCGATTAGTATAAGGAAAGATAATCCTAGCATTTGTATAGTCGGATGCTCATTTACGAACTTGCTAACAGGACCGGAGAATAAAAGCATAATCAGAACGGCTATAACAACAGCTGTGACCATGATAGTCATAGCACCTACATAACCAAACTCATTGAAACTAACGAGCCCTACAGCGGTAAGAACACTATCGAACGAGAATACGATATCTAATGCCACAATCTGAGCAATAACTCCCGCAAAACTATGCTTACGAACATTGCCATGTGCACCCTCTTCTTCACCTTCCAGTTTGTGATGAATTTCAGTTACACTCTTATATAAAAGAAATAATCCACCTATTAATATTATAATACCTTGACCTGATATATAACCACTTAACCATTCGAGATCGAATGTAAAAATAGGCTTAGTCAATTTCATTAGCCAAGATATACAGAACAATAATGCAATACGGAAAAGCATGGCTAAAGTAAGACCTACGGCACGTGCTTTAGGTTGCTCATTTGCCGGGAGCTTAGACGAAACAATAGATAGGAATACGATATTATCGATACCTAGAACTATTTCGAGAAAACTTAAAGTCAACAATGCTATCCAAGCACTGGGTAGGAGAAAGGTTTCAAAGATTTCCATATTATCTATTAATTTTTCCACAAATTTAATAAAGAAGATTATCAGTACTCATATAAATCATTTACTATTTTTACATAATTCGTAATTTAATCTGAATAAAAACGAATAGGCACAAATCAGAAAAAATATCTTTATCTTTGGTCATCCTAAAAAATAACGTTCCTGAATAATGAGCAATAAGAAAAAAATAATAAATGATCCCGTATTTGGCTTTATAACAATACCTAATAATTTTTTATACAGTCTCATTCAGCACCCCTTTCTGCAACGACTGAATCGTATAAAACAACTAGGTTTAGCATCATTTGTATATCCGGGAGCACAGCACACACGTTTGCATCATTCTATTGGAGCTATGTACTTGATGGACGAAGCTATTCATAATCTAAGAGCTAAAGGACACGAAATAACATTAGAGGAAGCCAATGGAGCGATGGCATGTATCCTTCTACACGATGTGGGGCATGGTCCATTTTCTCATGTATTAGAATTTACACTAACCAATGGCATACATCACGAAGAATTCTCATTAGAGTTGATGAAATGGCTAAATGAAGAATTAGATGGCCAATTAGATATTTGTATCTCCATTTTCAAGAATGAATACCCTAAAAAGTTCTTGCATCAGCTAGTGAGTGGACAGTTGGATGTGGATAGGCTCGATTATTTGCGTCGCGATAGTTTTTTTACCGGTGTAACTGAAGGAAATATTGGTTCGGCCCGTATTATTAAAATGCTTGATTTGCGTAATGATAAATTGGTCGTTGAATCGAAAGGTATTTATTCGATAGAAAACTTTCTGATGTCGCGTCGATTGATGTATTGGCAGGTATATCTGCATAAAACGGCCGTAGCTGCTGAAAAGATGCTTATAAAAACCTTTACCAGAGCCAAGGAACTATCAAGTAATGGAACAACATTGTTTGCATCGCCATATCTTCAATATTTCTTAGAGAACGAGGTTAATAAATCATTTTTTGCTCAACATCATAAAGATGTATTAAATCATTTCGTAAATCTTGATGATAACGATATATGGTGCGCTCTCAAAGTCTGGTCTAATAACGAAGATAAAGTTTTATCTAAACTTAGTTCTTGTCTGATCAACAGAAAACTATTCAAAATAGAAATAACAAACGAACCACAATCTCAGGAGCGTACACAGCAGTATATAAACCAATATATGGAGTCATTGAATATTGATGCACATGAAGCTTCTTACCTATTGTCGTGTGATGTTATCTCGTCTAATATGTATAATGAAGTAAACGATAGTATCGATATATTATATAATGATGGCTCTATAAAAGATATATCGGAGGCTTCGGATATGCTCAATATTCAGCTATTAGCAAAAAAAGTTGAAAAATATTATTTTACGTATTTGAAATTATAGATTTAGCATAAAGGTCATTCTATAATAAATACAAAAAATTTGCAGATATTGTATTTATAAATACGTTATTACGAAGTTTAATATCACAACAACCATCCTAAATTGATGATTGAAACTAGCTGTTATCTTTACAGCAAAATATGAATGTATTATCCTTAAGAATCTTTGTCAGTAACTTTAGTTTTTAATATAATATCTCCCAATCTACGTCCATTATTTACAAAACATAATATAATTTCAATAGGGTATATAAAAACAAATATATTTCTTAATATTAGTATTTTAGTTGGAGGAACTTTTCCTTTGTCATTCTTAACTTGTAATTTATATATTCGCTTTCCTAGACTTTGGCCACCAATAATATCCTTCAAGAAACATGTGGAGTAGACGATACACATTAATAATGCATAACAATAAATGAAATCATACTTATCTTTATTTACTATTAGAATGATTACTAGTAATACAATCGTAAGAATAAATAGAATAAAGAAATCAATGATAATGGCTTTAATTCGTCTTGATAATAGTGAGTTATCCATTCTAAAAACATCTAAATTTATGACAATGTAATATAAGTAAAGAAGGTCGCTTCCATTGGGAGCGACCTTCCTATATATAGTATTTACATTATTTTACTCAGCTAGTAAAATCTGCATCATTTGAACAGCAGCTTTTGCAACAGATGTTCCAGGGCCAAAGATAGCGGCAACACCAGCTTTGTAAAGGTAATCATAATCCTGTGCAGGAATTACTCCTCCGGCAATTACAATAATATCTTCGCGACCAAGTTTCTTAAGCTCTTCCATTACTTGAGGCACAAGTGTTTTGTGACCGGCAGCAAGAGAAGAAACACCAAGAACATTCACATCATTTTCAACAGCTTGGCGGGCAGCTTCTTCGGGAGTTTGGAACAATGGTCCCATATCTACATCGAATCCGCAGTCAGCATAACCTGTTGCAACAACTTTAGCTCCACGGTCGTGACCATCTTGCCCCATTTTGGCAATCATGATACGTGGTTGACGACCTTCTTTCTTCGCGAATTGTTCCACTAGTTCACAAGCTTCTTGGAACGTAGGGTCTTTTTTAGTTTCTGATGAATACACGCCTGAAATAGTTCTAATTATTGCTTTGTAACGACCTACTACTTCTTCGCAAGCATCAGATATTTCTCCCAATGTTGCACGAACACGAGCTGCTTCAACAGCAAGTTCTAGCAAGTTACCTTCTTTTGTCTTAACACATTCTGTAATGGCAGCAAGTGCTTTCTTCACAGCCTCGTTATCACGTTTAGATCTTAGTTCTTCGAGACGTTCTATTTGTTGACGACGTACTTCAGTATTATCAACATCAAGAATATCGATCGGATCTTCTTTCTCAAGGCGATATTTGTTAACACCTATAATAGTTTGTTGTCCCGAATCAATCTTAGCTTGCGTACGAGCAGCAGCTTCTTCGATACGCATCTTAGGCAGACCTGTTTCGATTGCTTTTGCCATACCACCAAGTTTTTGAACTTCTTGGATCAGATCCCATGCTTTATGAACAAGTTCATTAGTCATAGTTTCTACATAAAAAGAACCTGCCCAAGGGTCAATCTCTTTACATATTTGAGTTTCCTCTTGGATATATATCTGGGTATTACGAGCAATACGCGCCGAGAAGTCTGTAGGCAATGCAATAGCTTCATCTAATGCATTAGTATGAAGTGATTGCGTATGTCCAAGAGCGGCAGCCATAGCTTCAATACATGTACGCCCAACATTATTAAATGGATCTTGCTCAGTCAACGACCATCCTGATGTTTGAGAGTGAGTACGCAGTGCAAGCGACTTAGGATTCTTAGCTCCAAAGCTTTGAACGATCTTAGCCCATAACAAACGTCCTGCACGCATTTTAGCAATCTCCATGAAATGGTTCATTCCGATTGCCCAGAAGAACGATAGGCGAGGAGCGAAGGCATCTACTCCGATACCTGCATCGATACCTGCTTTAAGATATTCCATACCATCGGCAAGTGTATAAGCTAACTCGATGTCTGCTGTTGCACCTGCTTCTTGCATGTGATAGCCCGAAATAGAGATAGAGTTGAACTTAGGCATCTTTTGAGATGTATATTCAAATATATCAGCAATGATTTGCATTGAGAATTCTGGTGGGTAGATATATGTGTTACGCACCATGAATTCCTTTAGAATATCGTTTTGAATTGTACCAGCCATTTCTTCCAGCTTAGCACCTTGTTCTAATCCTGCATTGATATAAAAAGCAAGAATAGGAAGTACTGCACCATTCATTGTCATAGATACTGACATTTGGTTCAATGGAATACCATCGAATAGTACTTTCATATCTTCTACCGAGCAAATAGATACACCGGCTTTACCAACGTCACCAACTACACGAGGATGATCTGCATCATATCCACGGTGTGTAGCAAGGTCGAATGCTACAGAAAGGCCTTTTTGTCCTGATGCAAGGTTACGACGGTAGAATGCATTTGATTCGCTTGCTGTAGAAAATCCTGCATACTGACGGATTGTCCAAGGACGCATAGCGTACATACCAGAGTATGGTCCGCGTAAGAATGGAGGAATACCCGATGCATAGTTCAAATGCTCCATGCCTTCAAGGTCTTCTTTCGTATAAACAGGCTTAACCGGGATAAGTTCAGGTGTTTTCCAAGTAGCCTCGATACCGTTATCAGCAACCCATTTTGCCGCGTCTATGGCTGCAAATCCGGATTGTTTGATGTCTATATTTTTAAAATTTGGTTTCATACTATTTTTTTTATGCTGTTCGCTATTAATTTATTAGATTCCCAATTTAGAGCTAAAGCTTTTTAATGTTTCAAGTACATTACTTTTTACATTCACAAAGTTTTCGATACCTTGAGCTTTAAGTTCTTCTGTACAAGCAGGAGCACCTGCTACTACGAAGATTTCTTTTCCTTTCACTAAATTGTATGCCTCCGGAGCAAATGTTGCATATTCATCATCACTTGAACAAAGTACAATAATATCTGCTTTCTTTTCGCGAGCAGCTTTTACACCAGCTTCTACTGTATCAAATCCTAAATTGTCAACAATTTTATATCCTGCGCAACCGAAGAAGTTAGCTGAGAACTGAGAACGTGCAAGGCGCATACCCAGATTTCCGATAGTTAACATAAATACAGTTGGGGTTTTACCCGATTTTTCTGTTGCAAGACGAAGTTCTTCGTATGAAGTAGCGAGACGATCGGCAGGTAATGCTTCGTATGGAGCACCTTCCGAAGAACATCCACAACCACAACCTGAAGTTTCTTTCATTATTTTGCTTGCAGCAACTTCAGTAAAATTAGGATATTGATTAGTTCCCAATAGCACTTCACGTCGAGTAGCCAATGCTTTAACTCGATTGTTAGCCGAAGCTTTTACCGCAGTTTGAACAGTGTTAGCTTTCAATGCGTCGTAGAATCCTAGTTCGTCTACTTCAAGGAATAACTTCCAAGCTTGTTCAGCTATTGAAACAGTTAAATTTTCAATATAGTAAGAACCTGCAGACGGATCAGTCACTTTATCAAAATGACACTCTTCTTTCAGAAGTAATTGCTGATTACGAGCAATTCTTTCAGAGAAGTCGTCTGATTCTTTATAAGTTTCGTCAAACGGACGTACAGTCAGAGAGTTAACGCCTGCGAGAGTTGCAGACATTGCTTCTGTCTGAGTACGAAGTAAGTTTACATGCGCATCATAAATAGTCTTATTAAACATAGATGTTTGAGCATGTGTATAAATTTTAGCAGCACAACGACAAATACCTCCTTCTGATTTGTTAGGACAGTCGTGGTTGCAAAGTGGTTGGTAAGCATCAACAATTTCGGCCCATAACCATCGTGCGGCTCTAAACTTAGCTATTTCCATGAAATAGTTGCCGCTAATACCAAAATTGAATTTGATCTTTTTAGCAACAAGTGCGGCATCTAATCCAGCTTCGATAAGTTTACTTAATAGTTGATTTCCGTTGGCCAGCGCATATCCTAATTCCTGATAAATGTATGCACCACCATCACTTGTAAGATGAGCATTTACGCTTAGTACACGGAAACGTGGGAGTGAAGCCGAAGCTTTTACTATAGTTGCAGCTTGTTCTACCCAATCACCACAATCCCGACCTTTTTTTAATAGAGGTTTGAATGCATCATAGTTGATAGAGCCAAAGCATTTCATTACATCCACATCCAGTTCTTTGTAGTAATCGGCTACGATCTTAGTCAATTCCACAGATTTCTTATGACATGTAGAGAAATTCAGTTCTACTGCTTCAGGACAAATGTCTTTCAATAATGTCTTGATGTTGTCTGCTGTTACTTCTTCGCTCTTTATTGCAAAAGAAAGAGAAGTGATACCTTTGTTCAGAACATCTAAGGCTTTAGCATTTGCTGCTTTAAAGTCTATAACATTAATGTCTTGTCGTGTATACCAGTCGTTGTCTTTTTTAGTTCCACGAACGTAAGGGAATACACCGGGAAGAGATTCAAGCGTATTTAAACCCTCAATGTCTTCATTTCTGTAAAACGGGTTCACGTTAAAACCTTCATTTGTTCTCCAAACGAGTTTTTTCTCAAAGTCAGCACCTTTCAGATCGGCAGTGATTTTCGCCATCCACTCTTCGGTAGAGACTGGAGGGAAATTTGAAAAAAGCTTTTCTTTTTGATTAGCCATGATTTTTAAATTTGTTTTAATGTATAGGTATATCTTGTATTTTATTGATTCTTAATCTATTGCAACACCATTATCTATGTGTGTATAAATTATATTTATAAGTGCTTAAATTCAAACAGTTACCTTTTTTGAAAGGCAACACAAAAGTAAAATATTTTGTTTGGTTAATAAAGCTTTTTAAGGTATAATTTGTTTAAAAAGGCATATTTTGAGGAATCGAAAGACATATAACAGTCTTCAATAACATTTTTGAGTTGTAGTCACTTCGTGATATCTTAGAAATATGGTCTCGATCTTTTAGAAAAAAGCAGATTACCTGCTGATTTTAAGCCTCCTAAATTTACATATTCTTATTTTAGTCCCTTTCGTAGAAACAAAATGTGAAACTTTTCGCTTAAATTATTTTTATTTATTCAAAAAATACTATCTTTGCACTCGCTATTAAGCAAAAGATGGTCCGGTAGCTCAGCTGGATAGAGCATCAGCCTTCTAAGCTGAGGGTCCTAGGTTCGAATCCTAGCCGGATCACATAAAGATCAGAAAATCAACGACTTATTTCTGACAAAACAAGACAAAACTCTCTAAGATAGATTCTTAGGGAGTTTTTTTTATTCTCTCCCCAAGACATAATCAGCCATTTAAATGCCGA